>OY969575.1:2087500-2185534 GCA_963701205.1 uncultured bacterium
TATCCATGGGCAGGCTGAAGCGAGGGTAAGACCTCGTGGAGGGCCGAACCGACCTACGTTGAAAAGTGGGCGGATGACCTGTGGATAGGAGTGAAAGGCTAAGCAAGCCCGGAGATATCTGGTTCTCTTCGAAATATATTTAGGTATAGCCTCGAGTAAATTGCGTTTCGGCCGTAGAGCACTGCTTGGACTAGGGGCCCTACCAGGTTACCGACTTCAGGCAAACTCCGAAGACCGTTACGTGTACCTCGGGAGTCAGTGTGCGGGGGATAAACTCCGTACGCGAGAGGGAAACAGCCCAGATCACCAGCTAAGGTCCCAAAGTGTTGACTAAGTGGGAAACGATGTCCGAATGCACAGACAACCAAGAGGTTGGCTTAGAAGCAGCCATCCTTGAAAGAGTGCGTAACAGCTCACTGGTCAAGTGTTCGGGCGCGGATAATTCAACGGGGCTCAAGTCAACCACCGAAGCTGTGAACTCGAGCGATCTGCGGATTTCTCGAGTGGTAGAAGAGCGTTCCTGTTGCGACTGAAGCGGGCGCGTAAGCGACCCGTGGAGCGGCAGGAAGTGAGAATGCCGGCATGAGTAGCGCAAGAGGGGTGAGAATCCCCTCCACCGGTTGTCCAAGGATTCCTGAGTAAAGTTCGTCTGCTCAGGGTTAGTCGGGACCTAAGGCGAGGCCGAAAGGCGTAGCCGATGGAGAACAGGTTGATATTCCTGTACCACGTCGCATCCGTTTGACTGAAGGGGTGACGAGGAAGGGCAAGGGAACCCAGGCGATGGTTGTCCTGGGGCAAGCACGTAGCTAGTCGCGATAGGTAAATCCGTCGTGGCGTTATGACGCGAGGTGCGATGCCAGCTGGCTTGACCGCCGGCCAGTCCCCGTACCCATGCCTCCGAGAAAAACCTCTAGGAAGGATGCTCGTGCCCGTACCGAGAACCGACACAGGTGGACTGGTAGAGAATACCCAGGTGAGCGAGATAACCCTCGTTAAGGAACTCGGCAAAATCGTCCCGTAACTTCGGGAGAAGGGACGCCCCGGTAGCGTGACGCCACTTGCTGGCTGAGCGCGAGGGGGCCGCAGTGACTAGGCCCAAGCGACTGTTTACCAAAAACACAGGCCTCTGCTAAGTCGTAAGACGACGTATAGGGGCTGACGCCTGCCCGGTGCCGGAAGGTTACGCGGAGTTGTTAGCTCTCCTTTGGAGAGCGAAGCAGCGAAGCTAAGCCCCGGTAAACGGCGGCCGTAACTATAACGGTCCTAAGGTAGCGAAATTCCTTGTCGGGTAAGTTCCGACCTGCACGAATGGCGTAACGACTTGGGCGCTGTCTCAACGAGGGACTCGGTGAAATTAGAGTCTCGGTGAAGATACCGAGTACCCGCAGCAAGACGGAAAGACCCCGTGAACCTTTACTGCAACTTGATATTGGAGTCTGGTACATCCTGTTCAGGATAGGTGGGAGGCTTTGAACCTGCGCTTGAGGGCGCAGGGGAGCCAACCTTGAGATACCACCCTTGATGTTCTGGGCTTCTAACGGATCGCCGTTATCCGGCATCCGAACAGTGTCAGGTGGGCAGTTTGACTGGGGCGGTCGCCTCCTAAAGAGTAACGGAGGCGCCCAAAGGTTCCCTCAGCACGGTCGGAAATCGTGCGAAGAGTGTAAAGGCATTAAGGGAGCTTGACTGTGACACCGACGGGTGGAGCAGGAACGAAAGTTGGGCTTAGTGATCCGGCGGTTGCAAGTGGAAGCGCCGTCGCTCAACGGATAAAAGGTACTCCGGGGATAACAGGCTTATCGCTTCCAAGAGTCCATATCGACGAAGCGGTTTGGCACCTCGATGTCGGCTCGTCGCATCCTGGGGCTGGAGTAGGTCCCAAGGGTTGGGCTGTTCGCCCATTAAAGCGGCACGCGAGCTGGGTTCAGAACGTCGTGAGACAGTTCGGTCCCTATCTGCTGTGGGCGTTGGAGAGTTGAGAGGAGTCTTCCTTAGTACGAGAGGACCGGGAAGAACGTACCTCTGGTGTATCAGTTGTCCTGCCAAGGGCACCGCTGATTAGCTACGTACGGATCGGATAACCGCTGAAAGCATCTAAGCGGGAAGCCGACCTCGAGATGAGCTCTCCCATCCCCTAGAGGGAGTAAGACCCCTGGTAGACCACCAGGTTGATAGGCCGGCGGTACAAGTGGGGCAACCCACTCAGCCGACCGGTACTAATGGGTCGAGGGCTTGACGTTGTTTTTCGAAACAACCCGAGCTATTTTGGCTGCGGTGCAGTTTTCAAGCCTCTCCGAGGCTGGACGTCGGTGCATTCCACGTTCGGTCTCGACGATTTCGGTGGCAATAGCGAGAGGGAAACACCTCTTCCCATTCCGAACAGAGCCGTTAAGCCTCTCAGCGCCGATGGTACTTGGCCCGCAAGGGCCTGGGAGAGTAGGTCGCCGCCGGTCTTTCTTGTCAAAGAGCCGCCTTCGGGCGGCTCTTTGTGTTTGTGGCTGTGACCTGCGGCTAGGATGCCCCTGTCGGGTCACTCAAGAAGGGATTTCAGTTTGTTAGGCACCATTATCGGAATGCTCGTGGTCGGCGCACTGGCGGGCTTTCTCGCCCGCGGTTTGCTGCCGGGCAAGCAGAGCATGAGCTTTGTTAGGACCGTCGTCCTGGGGATCGCCGGGGCCGTTGCGGGGTTCTACATCTTTGAGGGCATCTTCGGCTGGGGGGACACCGACAAGTTCGATCTCGGCGGTTTACCCGGATCCGTTATTGGCGCGATGATCCTGCTGTTTGTCTATGAACGCACGATCGGTAGCGCGGACTCGGCGCCCGCCGCTGGTCACAGCGAAGCCGATAAGACCGCTCGCCGTGAGGCCCGCCAGGAGCGCCGCAAGGATCAGTAGGGCGCGGTAAGGCCCGGAGCGCGAGTCAGAAGCCCGCGGGCGCCAGTCCGGCTTCGCGGGTTTCGTCGTTGCACTCGCCGCGGCGGGGCGTTGCGAGCGCCTCCCAGGCGGTCCGCAGACCGTCACGCTCACAACGCCCGGTGGTCACGACCGGCTCGAGGCCGTACTCGCCAAGGGTCGCGAAATCGACCACGAGGTCGAGGAATCCGGCCAGACGGCCGCGCTGCTTGAGGTTTTGTTGATCGAACATAGGTTCGCAAGGTACGGACGACCCCGGACGGACGCGGCGGGGTGCAAGAGATCTTGCACCGGGTTCGCGCAAACCGCTTGAACAAGCGGTTCTAGCCACGCCGGCCAAAGCTCTGGATACGCGGTGCCACGGCGGCCAGGTCGGCCGGCTGAGGCTCCGGTCGGGCATCGGGTCGTGGTTCCTGCAGATGGTGGACTTCGGCCTGGGCGTCGCCTGGCGTCACTAGAAACTCGACCTTCCGCGCGAGGACGTTGACAACTCGCTCGCGACGTTCCAGATGTCCCGCGATTCGGACGAAGGGGGCTGTGCGAACCGCTAGACGGCACGCATCGTAGGCGGGCGGGGGCACGATCACGTTGACGACACCGAACTCATCTTCGAGCAACATGAAGACGATCCCGTTGGCCGTCTCTGGCCGCTGGCGGGCAACGACCATGGCCGCAACGAGAACGCCGCTACCGTTGCCGAGCCCTGGCAAATCCGCGCTGGTCACATGACCATCGAGGCTGGGCCTGATCAAAGCAAGTGGATGCGGGCCCAGGGTCAGCTCGGTTGCGGTGTAATCGGCCACGGCGTTTTGCCACGCATCGAGCTCGGCAAGCTCGGGCGCGGCCGGGAGCGAGAGCGGGAGGGCGAGTTGCCCGTGCGGGGCAACGCCGCGGGCAACTCCCAGGCTCCAAAGATCCGGCCTGCGACCCCTTTTGGCACCCACCGACTCACAGGCGCCGGCCCAGGCCAGCAGCTCCAGCGATTCGGCTCGCACGCCGGCTCGCGAGGCCAGGTCACCGAGGTGGACGTAGCGACCCTCGCGGTGACGCTCTGCCACGATCACCCGGGCATCCTCGGCGGGAAGGCCCTTGACGTAGCCAAGTCCGATCCGAACTCCCAGGTCCGCCTCCACCGAGCACTCGAGATCACTTGAGTTGACGTCCACGGCCCGCAACTCGATAGCTCGACGCTGCGCTTCGTGGACCAGGGCGTCGGGGGGATAGAAGCCCATCGGCTGCTCGTTGAGCAGGGCGCAGAGGAACTCCGGACCCCGATGGACTCGCAGCCACATGGAGTGGTAGGCCAGAAGGCCAAAGGCCGCAGCGTGGGACTTGGGGAAGCCGAATCCAGAGAATCCGCAAATCTGCTCGAAGACGCGTTCCGCCACCTTGCGGTCCACATCCAGATCAACCGCGCCTTCGATGAAGCGCTCGCGGTAGGCATTGATCGCCCCGCCTGAGCGCTTGCGGCTCATCGCCCGCCGCAACCCCTCTGCCTCGCCGGCGCTGAACCCGGCCAGGGCCATCGCCACCTGGATCACCTGGTCCTGAAAGACGATTGCGCCCAGGGTGTCGGCCAGGCAGGGTTCCAGCGAAGGATGTTCATAGGGCACCTCGTAGGTGGGGTCTTCGCGCCGTCGCCGTCGCCGTTCCAGATATGGGTGGACGGCGCCACCCTGGATCGGACCCGGACGGACCAGCGCAACCTGAACGACGAGGTCGTCGAGATTCTCGGGCAGGCTGCGGGGCAGCATCTGCATCTGGGCGCGGCTCTCGATCTGAAAGACGCCGGTCGTCTCCGCGGCCTGGATCGCCGCATAGACCGCGGGATCGTCCAAGGGGACTCGCGAGAGGTCGAGGCGCTCGCCCCTGGTCCGAGCCACATCGGCGACGACCCGCTCGACGGCAGAGAGCATGCCCAGGCCCAGCAGGTCGATCTTCAAAAAACCGGCATCCGCGCAGGAGTCCTTGTCCCACTGCACGATCTGGCGACCTTCCATCGAGGCAGGAACGACGGGGCAGAGCTCCGTCAGCGGGCGGGTTGAGAGCACCATTCCTCCCGGGTGCTGGGAGGCGTGCCGCGGCAGTCCCCGCGCCTCATCAAGCAAGCGATGGAGCGCGCGCCAGCGCGGGGATTTGGCCCGGCTGGCACCAATTGCCATCGCAAGATCCCCCGCGAAACCTTCGCCCGACCAGGAATCGACCGCCGTTGCGACGCGGGCCACCTCGGTATGGGGCAATCCCAGCGCCTTGCCCAAGTCGCGGATTGCGCCGCGCACGCGAAAGGTCGGAAAAGCAGCAACAAGCCCGGAATACTCCTCTCCGTAGCGCTCGTGGATTCGCGGGATCAGCCGCTCGCGGATATCCCGGGGAAGGTCGATATCGATGTCCGGCATTTCGGTGATCTCATCGTTTAGGAAGCGTCCGAGAAAAAGCCCCGCCCTGACGGGATCGACGTGGGAAAGACCGGTCAAGTAACAGACGACGGAGCTGACACTGGAGCCGCGACCGCGACCCGGCGGCAACAGGGACCGTGCCGAGTCGGCCCCTCGGACTTCGACGGCGACCTCGCGCGCCAACTCCAGGAGGTCGGCGTGAAGCAAAAAGAAGCCGGAGAGCCCAAGCTTGCGGATGACGCGCAGTTCCTCCTCCAACCGAGATCTGGCTTCGGCCAGCTCGGGAGTTCCTAGGTAGCGCTCGTCAAAGCGGGCAGCGCAGAGCGCCGCAAGCTTCCGATCGGCGCCCTCGTCCTCGGCGCCTGGGTAGCGATAGCCGTGGTCATGGGTCAGATCAAACTCAATTCGCGCAGCCAGCCTGGCGCTTTCTGTCACCGCCTCGGGGTGTTCGCCGAAGCGGAGGGCCGCCCGTTCGGGTGAGACCAGCGTTGCCCGCAGATTGCGTCGGCGCGTTGAGGTGGACTCGTCCAGCGACCGCCCCTCCCGGACCGCGACCAGAGCATCCTGCAAGAACGCCCTCCGCGAGTTGTGCGCGTGGACGTTGCCGGTCGCGACGGTCTGTACACCGATCCTGTCCGCGAGCCCGGCAAGCCAGCGGTTGCGCGCCAAGTCCCGCCGCCAAAAGGGTCGCTGCAGCTCGACCCGCAGATTGCCGGCGCCGAAGACCGATCGCAGGCGGTCGCCGATCATCATGGCCTCCCGAGCGTCCGACCCCGATGGGCGGCCTCCTGAGCGTTCATGGATGCCGGCGATGATCCCGCTGCGGGCGCAGCCGGTGAGGCAGACCAAGCCCGCGGATCGCCGAGCGAGGGATTCCAAGCCAAGGGAGGGGGAGGGGCTCGCGTCCGGGCCTGGGACGAGTGCCGGCGTGCGCTTCGGTCAGCAGCAGGCACAGGTTTCGCCAACCCGCTGCGGATTCAGCCAAAAGGGTTACGTGGGCCGGCGGACACGCGGCAGGGTGCTTCGGCGGTCTTATGCTCACCTCGGCGCCTACGATCGGCTTCAATCCCAACGGCACCGCAGCCTGCGCGAATTCCATTGCGCCCCAAACGCCCTCATGGTCGGTCAGCGCCAGGGCCTCGTAGCCCAGCGCCGCCGCCTCAGCTGCAAGTTCCTCTGGGCTCGAGGCTCCGTCCAGGAACGAGAAGCCGGAATGGCAGTGGAGTTCGGCGTACGCGGTCGCCATCACGCCCTCTGTTCGAACCAACGGCCGCGCTCACGGAAAACCGTCAGGCAACGGCCGTCTACCAGCGCGAGTTCAAAGTAGTGCCGAGCGACCGGTTGAGCCGTCCACCAGCGGTCCTCAACGATCCACTCCTCACGCACCGTGTCCACCGCCACATTTCCCAATGCCAGCGGCCGGCCATCAGCGCTCAGAACCCGAGCGGGACGCGGGGTATAGAGGGCGGCGTTCATCCGGTCGCGTCAACGGGTGGGTCGAAGGGCGTCAGAGCGACACGCCGCTCGGGCGCGCTTGCTGAAGGATCCATCTCCAAGACTCGAAGCAGCGCCTCCCGTCCCGCCGCGGCCCGGGTTTGCCTGACGGCTTCGCCTAGCAGCGAGCGGCGGCGGACGCCCTCGTCGGCAACCAGTCCCGACTGGGCCGCCACAAGCTCGCCCAGGTTGATCCCCCGCAGTGCCAGCCGAGATGCCGGCGCCGGAAGCGTCGCGAGCTTGGGGCGCAAGACGAGCAGTAGGCGCTCCCGGTCGGCCGATGCCTGGCGAGTGACGGCCTCGATTCGCCAGCCCCCACCGCTTGCCAGCCTGGCCTCAATCCGCAGGCGGCGAAACCCCCGGCCGCGTCGCAGCGGATTTGCCAGAAGCCGGTCCAGCAGCAACTCGAGCGCCTGCCCCAGGTGCTCGCCTCCAGCAGCATCGGGCAGTTCCAGTTCCTCCCGAAGCCGCTCAGGAGGCGTTCTGGGTCGAAGCGGACGCTCCTGGCCATGGGCGATCGCCAGCGCTTCCAGGCCGAGCCCACCGAACCGGTCGGCGACGGCGCCGGCGGGCAGGGCGGCGAGGTCGCCCACGGTGGCGATTCCCAGCCGCTCCAGGGTGTCGGCCAATCCAACCTGGCCGGCGGCATCCGGGGCGCCGCCTCGAAGCCCGATCCCCGGACGATTCGCCCAACGATCGATGAGGCGATCGCAGAGCACCGCGATCGGGAGCGGGTCGAGCAGCGCGCGAGCAGCCCGCGTCGTAGCCGGAGGGTCGGAGCGGCGCCCCGGACGCGCTCGAAGCGCAACCGCCAACGCGCAAAGGCGCGTTGGGCCGGCGCCCAGGCGAGAACCGGCGCCCAGGAGCGAGCGTGCCCTTGCCATGACCCGTTCCGGCCTGCCCCAGACTGCGCGCAGGCCGTCCAGTTCAAAAAAAGCCTCACCGGGGCGAGCAGACTCAACGGCGGCGCCCAGCGACTCCAACTGAGCCAGGACCTGCTCCCATGCCTCGTCGGCACGCTGCGAATCCGGCGTCAGCAGGGCAAGGGCAGGACAGCGCGCCAGCGCTTCTGCCGGTCGCATTCCGGCGCTGACCCCAAAGGCGCCAGCCGCCCCGGAGGCGGCGCCGATCACCTGCGGGCCGCCCGCTTCGGGGGCCAAGGCGATCGGCCGGCTGAGCAAATCCCGGCGCTTGCCCACCGCGGCAAGAAGCTCGAAACGGGGGATCAAGGCGCAGGCGATCATTACGAACGTATGTTCGCATACAAGTCAACCCTTGAGACTCAAAGTGACCCGGATCACCGCCGTCGGAATGAGGCGGGTTGACCTCATCGATCCAGCCCTGATTGAATGGGGCACCGGAGAGAGGTATCCGTGTTGTCAAAAACTAAGGAGAGTTAATGCAGAGGCTTACTATGGTCTTGCTTGCGGCACTTGCCGCGGCGCTCTCGTCATTCGTCCTTGCCGCATGCGGCGACGACGACGACGGTGCTAGTAGCGGTGGTAGTAGCGGTGGCGAGTCACTTGACCTTGTCGTCGGAAACCTGGTGCCGCAAACCGGCGGTTTGTCCCCATTCGCCCCAGCGGGCGAGAAGGCGATCGGCCTGGCCGTTGACGAGATCAACGCCGCGATCGACGAGGTTGAAGCCGATCACTCGATCGAGTCCCTGACCGAGGACACCCAGACCGATCCACAGGCGGCCGTCCAGGCTGCCCGCAAGCTGGCCAGCTCGGATGCGAGTTGCTTCAACGGCGCTTGGGCGTCGGGCAGCACAATCCCGGTGGCTGAATCGGTATCGACCAGGGAAGGGATCCTGCAGATCTCGCCCGCGTCAACGAGTCCGGACGTCACTGGCCTCGAAGATGATGGCCTGGTGTTCCGGACCGCCCCGGCCGACACGTTCCAGGGCCCGTTGCTCGCCGACGTGGTCGAGGACGGACTCGGCGGTGCCGAAGGCAAGACCGTCAACATCGGCGCTCGAAACGACGCCTATGGAACCGGACTCGCCGAAGAGTTCACGAAGGCCTGGGAGGACAAGGGTGGCACGGTTGGCGACACCGTCGTGTACGACGTCAAGCAGCCCACCTACAACTCCGAAGCCGGACAGATCGTTGCGGGAGGCCCCGATGGCATCCTGATCATCGATTTCCCGGATCCGTTCGACAAGGTCGGGGCCGCACTCGTCCGTACGGGCGATTGGGATCCGACGACCGCATTCGGGCCTGACGGCCTGGCGTCCCCGAACCTCGCGGAGCTCGTTGGCTCTGACGCGGTCGAGGGCATGCGGGCGACGGCACCGGGCGCACCTGATGGTGGTCCCGGTCAGGCGTTCGACCAGCTGTTCGACGACGCTGGTGGGGCAACCCGCGCACCGTTCAACGCGCAGAATTTCGACAACGTGATTCTGTGTTACCTGTCCGCGGTCGCCGCGGGCTCGACGGACGGCGTCGAGATGGCAGCGGTGCTGCCAGACGTCACCGGTGCACCCGGCGACGAGTACACCTGGGAGGAGCTGCCCGCCGCAATCGAGGCACTCCAGAACGGTGAGGACATCGATTACCAGGGCGTCACTGGCGACATCGAGTTCGATGCAGCCGGCGACCCCCAGAGCGGCGTCTTCGACGTCTTCGCCTTCGAGGGCGATGAGTTGGTGACGACCAGTGAGGTCGAGTTCGGTGGCTCCGGAGGAGGCTCCGAGTAACGACCGGCGAATCCGGGATCGGCTGCGGCCGGTCCCGGAGCCGCCAGGAAACGCGGCCGGGGCTCCAACGGGGCTCCGGCCGTTTTCTTTGCCTAGGCGGGCTCGTCCTCGACCGCTGCGTCGATTCGACCGCCGCCGCCGAGGTAGAGCTCGGCGACCTTGGGGTCGGACAGAAGCTCCGCCCCTCGGCCCTCGAAGCGGTTGCGACCGAGGTCAAGCACGTAGCCGCGATCCGACATCGCGAGCGCGCGTTTGGCGTTTTGCTCGACCATGAGGATCGTCACGCCCGTCGCGTTTATCTCCTCGACCTTCTCGAAGATCGCATCGACGAAGGCCGGCGCAAGGCCCGCCGAGGGCTCGTCGAGCAAAAGGACCTCGGGATCCGGCATCAGCGCCCGTGCCATCGCCACCATCTGGCGCTCACCGCCAGACATCGTCCCCGCCTGCTGCTTGCGTCGCTCGCCAAGCCGGGGAAAGAGCTCAAACATGCGGCCCATCCTCGACTCAAGCGAATCCCCGCCGCGGGCAAACAACCCCAGTTCGAGGTTCTCCTGCACCGTGAGGGTGGGGAAGACGTTGTTGAGCTGCGGCACGTAGCTGACCCCCCTGCGGGTCACGTTGTGGGGTGCCTCGCCGGTGATCTCGCCCTCCTTGAGGTGAATCGACCCCTCCTTTGGCGAGACCAGCCCAAAGATCGACTTCATCAACGTTGACTTGCCGGCCCCGTTCGGTCCGACGATGGTGACGATCTCGCCCTTGGAAACCTCGAGATCGACGCCGTTCAGGATGTCCACCTCCGGGGTGTAGCCGGCCACGAGTCCGGACACGCGCAGAACAACTTCGCCGCGCTCGCCCGATGGACGCACATCGGCCGTCGATGCGGTCACGTCCTCCTCGCCCGAACCGCCGCCGAGGTACGCGCTGACGACGCGCTCGTCGGCCCGGATCTCCGCCGGCGGTCCCTGGGCGATAACAGAGCCCTGCGCCATCACCACGACCTCGTCGGAGTGGCTCATCACCACGTCCATATCGTGCTCGACGAACAGGAAGGTCACGCCGCGTTCCGACCGCAGCGTCTCCATGTGCTCCAGCAACCGGCGGCCAAGGGTCGGATTGATCCCAGCCATCGGCTCATCGAGAAGCACCATCGATGGCTCCGTCATCAGCGCCCTGGCAAGTTCCAAAAGCTTGCGTTGGCCGCCGGACAGGGTGCCGGCGTAATCGTCGGCCTTCTTGTCCAAGTTGAAGGTGGCGAGGAGGTCGTATGCCCGCTCCGTGAGTTCGGTTTCACGGGCCCGGACGGCGCGGGGTTGTGTGAGCAGGCCCAGCAGTCGCTCGCCGGGCTGGTTGGGCCCCGCCAGCAGCATGTTGTCGATCACCGGCATCGCCGCAAGGGCCTTCGTGATTTGGAACGTCCGGACCATGCCACCGCGGCTGATCGCGTGGGGCGGCCGCCCGAAGATTGAATTGCCCTGGTAGAGAATGCGCCCGCTGTCTGCCTTGTAGAAGCCCGTGATGACGTTGAACAGCGTCGTCTTACCGGCGCCGTTGGGGCCGATCAGCGCCGTGATCGAGCGATCCTTGACCGAAAACGTCGCATCGTCGACGGCCCGGATCCCCCCAAACGTCTTGCAAACGTCGGCAACGACCAATACGTCCGAGGTGCTGGCCGGGGCCGGGGCGGTGGCAGGTGCGCTACTCACCGAGCACCATCTCCTCACGCTTGCCGAACAATCCCTGCGGGCGGAATGCCATCAACAGGATCAGGACGATTCCGACGAGGATGAATCGAAGCGCGGCCACCTGCGCATCGTCGAGTGGCAACTCGATGAACCTGAGGGCTTCAAGCAGGGTCCAGAAGATGATCGCTCCAACGGCAACGCCCCAGTAGGAGGCCAGACCACCAAGGATCAGAACCGCGTAGCCAAGGAACGTGACCAGGGGCTGGAACACGTCGGGGTTGATGAAGTTCAGGTTGAGAGCGATGAAAAAGCCTGAGATCGCGCCAAGCGTCGCGGCGATCGAAAGCGACTGGAGCTTGTAGACGAAGACGTTCTTGCCCAAGGCACGGGCGGCGTCCTCATCCTCGCGAATCGCCCGCAACACCCGGCCCCACGGCGTTCGCTGGAGCCGGCTCAAACCGAATGCGGCGACGATCGCCACGAGCCAGACCACGATCAGGAGCGGAAACAGGGACTCAGGGTTGCTCCAGCCAAGCCACTGAAGCCAGCTTTCGATCTTGTCGGAGACGGCGTCCCAGTCGTCGCCAAAGCCAAGCAGGCCTTGATTGCCCCCGGTCAACTCGCGCGCGTTTTGCGCCGTGAATCGAATCGCCTCCGCGGCCGCGATCGTGGTAATTGCAAAGTAGTCGGCCCGCAGCCGCAACGCCGGGAGTCCGATCAGGAGCCCGAACGCGACTGTGACGAGGATCGCGATCGGCAGCGAAAGCCAGAATGAGAACCCGGCATCGGTGACGAGGATCGCCATTGTGTAGGCGCCCAGGGCCGCGAATCCGACCTGACCGAAGTTGACCAGGCCCGTGTAGCCGACGTTGATCTGAAGCCCCAGCGCGAAGATCGTGTACGTGCCCGCCAGAACGCCCACGCTCGTCCAAAACCCGATGTCCGAGAAAGCCTCGAGGCTGATCGCGAACGGGAAGATGCCGAGCACCTCGCTCATACGCTCCGCGCCTTACCGAAGATTCCCTGGGGCCGAATCACAAGCACGACGATCAGGATCACGAACCCGATCGCGAGCTTCCAGCGCGCGTCGATCACCAGGGTTGACCACTCGATTACGAGCCCGAGGATGATCCCGGCCGAGAGTGCTCCAAACGCGTTACCGATGCCACCGAGAACGACCACGGCGAAGATCGGCAGCAGCAGCTCGAAGCCAAGCTCGGGCTTGACGGTGCTGATCGCCCCGATCAGTGCTCCTGCCAGGCCCGCAAGGCCTCCGGCCAGAAGCCAGGTGTAGGTGATGACCCGTGTCGTATCGATCCCCGATGTTTCGGCCAGGTCGATGTCGTCAGACAGGGCCCGCATCTGCTTACCGAGGGTGGTGAACCGCAACAACAGGCCGAGGCCAACCAGCACGCTGATGCCAACCAAAACCACGATCAGCTCGGTCTGGCCGATTCGCAGGCCGAGGAAGGAAACCGTCTCGAAGACATCGACATCCAGGTTCTTGAGCTCGGATCCGGCAAAGAACTGGATCACGTTGCGGAGGACCAGCGCCAGGCCGAGCGACATCAAGAGGAGTTGCAGCATGCCTGCACCGACGCTTCGCATCGGGCGCCACAGGACCCGCTCCAAGAGCAACCCCAGCATCGCCGTCACGACAACGGCGGCCAGGACGCCCACGATGAACGGCAACCCCCAGGTCACGTTGATGACAAATGCCGCGTACGCGCCGAACGTCAGGAAGTCCCCGTGCGCGAAGTTGACCAGCTTGAGGATCCCGTACACGAGCGTCAACCCAACGGCGCCGAGGGCGTAAATCGTTCCGTACGACAGCCCGTTGAGGCTCGTTTGAGCCGTGTTGTGAAGCCCTTCGGTGATCACCAGGATCACCGCGATCGCGACAACGATGCCGAGCGTCACGACAGCGGGATGGCGGCCTGCAGCGCTTCGCAGCCCCTGGCTCCCGCGCCCTGGTTCGTCGAAGCTACTCGTTGCGGCTTCCATGCGTGCTCATCCTACGGTTTGTGGTCATCGCGCGGCGACACGATCGTGGCAACCGGGAGTTCAGACATTGAGCTTGGCCTCGATCGAGGCGATGACCGCGTCGGTGAACTCCGTTGTTCCTGCGTGGCCACCCAGATCCGACGTTCGGGTTCCGGAGGCGACCGTTCCGACAACCGCTTCATACACCGCCCGCGACTGGCGCTCGCACTCCGCGTAATGAAGAATCGAGGCAACGGCCAGGATCATCGCCATCGGATTCGCCACATCCTTGCCGAACAGGGCGGGCGCGGTGCCGTGCGGAGCCTCCGCCATCGCCGCAACCGGGCGCAACTCGTCGTCCAGTCCAAGCAGGACAGATTCGGCGCCTGCGATCGAGCCGAAGAGCGGCAGGACGAGGTCAGAAAGCAGGTCCCCGTCGCGGTTGAGACAGGGAATCACGAGCGGCTCCGACGCCGCTCCTGAAACAAGCCCCGCGAGCGTTGCGTCGATCAGGACGGGCTGGTAGGAGCAGTCGGGATGGCGCTCGGCGGCAGCGTCCATCTCCTCCTTCAGCATGCCCTCATAGACGGGGCTGACCGTCCACTTCGGGCCGCCGAAGACCTTGCCGCCGATCCGTTCGGCCTCGCGAAACGAGTACTCAGCAACGGCGCGGCAGTCGCCGCGGCGGATCTTCTCCGTACGCATCGCAACCTCATCTAGGCCTGAACCCTCACGCCACTGCTCGGCGCCATAGGCGTCACCGACCGCCATACGGCAGACCGAGATGGGGTGGTGGACGCCGGCCACCGGCGTAATGCCTGGAATCCGCCTGCCCGTTCGAACGATCACGGTGCCGTCGATCGCCTCGCGCAGAATCCGGTTCGGACTACCGACGTCATCGGCGCCCTCCGGCGTGATCGTCGCGGCCTTTAGACCGAGGCCCGTCTCGCGCATGCGAGTGGCCGCGGCCGCGCAGACGTCATTGTTTGTGGCGCGGCGATTCTCCAGCGACAGGTCAAAGCGCTCGACTTCGAGATCCAACCCGAGCAGTTCTGGATCGAGTACCCGCAACGCCTGTTCGAGCAACTCCTGCCCGGTCTCGTCCCCATCAAGCGCGACAATCGTGATACCTCGATCCATGCGCCGCGAAACTATCTGATTCCATTCCGCCCGATGAACGCTGAAGCCTGTAGCTGGTGCGGTACCCAAGTCGAAGCCGGAGACGGTTTTCGCGCCTATGAACCTGCCGGCGAGCGGCGCGCGGTCTTCTGTCGCCTTGAGCATGTGGTTCCATGGGCGATGAAGGGGGCGCACTGGGACGCTGGGGCGGAGCCGCCCGAACTCGATGGCGCGTTTCGCTGTTCGGAGTGCGACAAGGAGCTCGGGGATGTGCGAATCGACTTGGTGCGCCACCGCACCGAGCACCGGATCGCCGACCACTTTTGCGGCGTTGACCACCTCGCCGCGTGGGCGCGGGCGGGCGGACGCTGGCGCTGACCCGCTAGCGCTGCTTCCCGCGATTGCCGGGCTTGTTGCGCCGCTTCGCGTCCTGTTTCTTGTTGGCGTTCCCGTTGCTCTTCTTGGCCTGACGGCCCTTCGTCCTGGCCCCGGGGCGCTGCTTTGACGACTGCTTCGGCTTCGCAGTCGGCTTCGGCGGCACGACCGCGAAGTCTTCGAGGAGCTTCGCTATCGCGCCGGGATCCTCAACTTGCGGCGCATGCCCGATTCCGTCAAGGAGTTCGGTCTCGACCCCAGGAACGCCCGCGTACCCCGCAATCGCGGCCTCCGCATCGAAGAGCTGATCTTCGCTGCCGAAGATCACCAGAGCGGGAACGGCCGCCCGCGTCAGCCGGTCGTCGAGCGGCATCTCGGCGGCAAAGTCCTCGGCTGCGGCAGGCGCCTGATCGAAGGAGCTGTAGGTCATCGCCCGGTAGTCGTCGACCACCTGGTCGGCGCTGTCGAACCCGCTCTCAGGATCAAAGCCTGGGGCAAAGGCATCGGCCATGACGTCGCGAACGACGAAGTCGGGCGTCGTTCGCCAGAGCGCCTCGCCCACGACGGGCGTATACGCAAGCTTGGCCAGGAAGGGAAGCCCGGGACCGAAGTCCTCGGTGTTCGGTGCCATATCGATGATCGCGACCCTGTCGACGAGCTGGCTCGCCTGTTCGGCCAGCGATGTCGCAACGCTGGCGCCCATCGAGTTACCGGCGACAAGCGCACCCTCGACACCAAGCCGGTTCAGGGCCTCCGCCACGATCGCCGCCTGATTGGGAATCTCGTAACCGGATTCGGGTTTCTCGGAGCCCCCGAACCCCAGCAGGTCGATTCGAATCACCCGGTGGCGCTCAGTGAGCAACGGTTCCAGGCGATCGAACCAGCGCAGCGAGCAGGCGTAACAATGAAGCAGGACGATCGGCTGACCGGCGCGGACCAGCTTCGGCTCGCCGGAATCCGTTACCTGGATCGCGCCACGCGACAACTCCATGATCTGGGCCCCCTCAATCGTGGGCGCGGCTTCGCGGGTCTCGCGGTCGGTCGTATACGTATTGATGGCCAGCAGAATTGCCAGCACGGAGGCCATGCCGGTCAGGATCTTCCAGCGGCGCTTCACGCCGACTCACCCTTGCCTTCGAGGCCGAGGTCGCCCGCACGGGAAGCCATTGCGGCAATCACAAAGGCGATGTGTTCGTTGAAATCAACACCGAGTTCCTCTGCGCCCAGGCGGACTTCATCACGGTTGACCCCGGCCGCAAACGAGGGTTGCTTCAACTTCTTTACGACTGACTTCGGCGCCATGCCGTCGATGCCGGTCGGCCGCACCAGCGCGCAGGCGCCGATGAAGCCCGAGAGCTCATCAACGGCAAACAGCGCCTTGGCGAGGTCGGTCTCGCGCGCGATGCCCAGGAATGTCGCATGGCCGGCGACGGCGTCGATCAGCTCCCCGGGCCAGTCGAGATCCGCAAACAGCCGGAGCGCCGAGCGCGGATGCCCGTTCTGCTCGTCGTCGAGGTCCGGGAACCGTTCGTAGTCGATGTCGTGGACGAGGCCCGTCACAGCCCAAAGCTCCTGATCGCCTCCGAGCCGCTCGGCGTAGGCGACCATCGCTGCCTCGACGCCCAGCAGGTGCTTTCGCAGCGAGTCGGAGGAAACCCATTCGCAGACCAGGTCCCAGGCTTCTTGACGGGTAGGGGTGCTCATGATTGCGTCCTTTACCCTAGCTCCGGTAATGACGGAGAAATTCGTGATCCAAGGGGGTGAGCCCCTGCGCGGCGAAATCCAGGCCGCCGGCAACAAGAACGCAGCGTTGCCGATCCTGGCCGCCTGCCTGCTCACGGCCGAGGAACTGGTACTCACCAACGTGCCCCGGATTCGTGACACGGAAGCCCAGGTGGCGATCTTGGAGCAACTCGGAGTCAAGGCGACGTGGGGTCCCAATCACGAACTGCGATTGCAAGCGGACTCCGTGACAGAGACATCCCCGGATGTCGATCTTGCGGCCAAGATTCGCGCTTCATTTCTGCTGGCGGGTCCGCTCCTCGCTCGCTTTGGCGAGGCGCGCATGCCACCACCCGGTGGCGATTTCATTGGACGTCGGCGCCTGGATCCGCACCTCGACGCCTTCATCGACATGGGCGCAACGGTTTCAGGATCGCGCTGGATCGAGATCGCCGGCCCAACAGGCGGACTCAAGCCGTGCTCGGTATTCATGGACGAGCCCTCGGTGATGGGTACGGAGAATGCGCTGATGGCCGCCGCCCTCACGCCGGGGCCGACCACCATCGCGAACGCCGCCTCTGAACCGCATGTGCAGGACCTCGCGCGCTTGCTTGTGAAGATGGGGGCGCAAATTGATGGCATCGGATCGAACGTGATGACGGTCCACGGCCGCGACAAGCTGGGCGGCGCCGAGCACAGGATCTGCCCGGATCACATCGAGGTGGCGAGCTTTGTTGCGCTGGCCGCCGCCACCGGTGGCGAGCTCCGGATTTCCGAAACCGCGCCCGAAGATCTGCACATGGTGATCCGCGCGTTTGGGCGCCTGGGGCTAGACCTGACGATCGAAGGGACGGACGTTGTCGTACCGCCAAACCAACGGCTAGCGATTCGCGACGACCTGGGCGACGCAATTCCAAAGATTGAGGACGGTCCCTGGCCGGCGTTTCCAGCCGACCTCACGTCGATTGCGCTGGCGCTCGCGACCCAGGCGGAGGGAACCATCCTGATCTTCGAGAAGATGTTCGAAAACCGCTTGTTCTTCGTTGACAAGCTCGTTGCCATGGGCGCTCGGATAACGCTCTGCGATCCCCACAGGGCGATCGTCAGCGGTCCGAGCCGGCTTCACGGCGAACGTGTGGAAAGCCCGGACATCCGGGCCGGCATGGCGATCCTCATCGCGGCACTCTGCGCGGAAGGCACGTCGGAGATCGGCAATGTCGTGCAGATCGATCGCGGCTACGAATCGATCGACGAACGCTTGCGGGCGCTCGGCGCGCGCATCGAACGGGTTGCCGTCGATCGTGTCCCGGCCGCGGGCTAGGAAGGGGGCGACAGTGACGACGGCCCGGCCCGGCCCCCTCGCTCGACCCCGGACCACGTCACGGACGCCTGCCGGAGCAACACCATGACGCACCCGATCCCACCGGGAACGCGCGACGTCCTTCCCGACGAGATGCGCGAACTCCGCGCCCTCCAGACCCGATTGGCCGCCGTGTTTGAGCGCTTTGGCTATGGCGAGGTCGCGACTCCCACCGTCGAGTACGACGACGTCCTGGCGCTGGCCGGAGAGGCGGGAGCGCCTGCCGCCCACCGCTTTTTCGATACTGGTGGTGACCTGTTGGCCATGCGCTCCGACATGACGGTCCCGATCGCCAGGCTCGTAGCCAACCGCTTCCAGGAAGCAGAGTTGCCGCTGCGCTTCTTCTATAACGCGCGGGCTTATCGTGCCGTCCGTCCGCAGCGCGGGCAGATGGGAGAGTTCTTCCAGGCGGGGATCGAGCTCGTCGGCGCCGAGGCCCCGGACGGGACAGTTGAGGCGATCGAAGTGTTGGCGGCCGCGCTCGACGCGTCGGGCCTCAGCCGCGCCGTAATCGGGCTTGGTGACGCGACGCTTTATGACCGGGTGCTGGCAGGCGTCGGCGTCACCACATCGGATCGTGCCGAACTTTTGGGCCTGCTTGCCGCACGAGATCTCGTCGGCCTTACCGCCGAACTCCGCCGCCTTGATCTTGGCGACGCCGATCGTGGGCTCCTGGAAGCGATCCCCACGCTTCGGGGCGGTCGCGAGGTCTTCGACCGCGCCCGGCAGTTGGGGGCAGCCAACGTTGAGGAGGCGCTCGCGCCCCTAGAGCAGACCTATGCGGGCCTCGAGGATCGAGGCATAGCGGGGCGCGTTGCGCTGGACCTCGGCCTGTTGCGCGACCTTGGCTATTACACGGGAGCGATCCTTGAGGTGTACGACCCCGCGCTGGGCCATGTCCTCGGCGGTGGCGGGCGCTACGACGAGCTGATGGGCAGGCTCGGCAAGCCCACGCCGGCGGTTGGCTTTGCCCTCTATCTGGAGCGGCTGCACGTCGCCCAAGCAGAGGAGGAGCGAATCGAAGAAGGCGGGACTCCATGAGCGGGGTCGATCGCGCGACGCGCGCGCGCACGGACGGGCCGCTGCGGATGGCCTTGCCACGCGGCGCGCTATTTGCAAGCTCGCTGGATTTGCTTGATGCGGTCGGCATTGATACCTCGGAGGCCCGCGGGGACTCACGGTCGCTGATCTTCCGAACGCCCGAGATGACGCTGGTCACGATGCGGCCGTCAGACGTCCCGACATATGTGGAGGCCGGGGCGGCGGACGTGGGAATCACCGGGAAGGACGTACTGCTCGAGCAGTCGGACCGGGTCTTCTACGAGCTGCTGGACCTCGACTACGGCGCCTGCAGGATGGTGCTTGCCGCACCGGTTGACGATGGGCACATCGACTCGTACCAGCGGCGCCTCGGGGCTATCCGGATCGCGACCAAATACAAGCGCATCGCTGAGGATTTCTTCGAGCGCACAGGCCGCCGGGCCGAGGTGATCGAGGTCAAGGGCTCGGTCGAGTTGGCTCCCGTGTCCGGCCTCGCCGACGCGATCGTGGATCTAGTTGACAGTGGGCGCACACTCCGCGACAACGGACTTGAAGTGCGCGAGGAAATCGTTGCCTGCACCGCCCGTCTGATCGCCAACCGCGTGGCCCACAAGTTGCGGGCCGCCGAGATCGACGAACTCGTCGCAGGTTTCGCGCGGGCAGGCACGTGAAACCGACCAGGATCGAGTGGGACGGCTCGGACCCCGATTCGATCGTCGCTGCGATACGCAAGGGCGTGGCACCGCCGGTAGACCTCGTTGACGGGGTGGCGCGGATCATCGCGGCGATTCGGGAGCGAGGGGACGACGCAGTCGCCGAGTTCGCAGCGCAATTCGACGGCGTCACTGAGGCTCAAGACTCCTTCCGGGTTCCGGCCGACCAGGTGTTGCGTGCCCGTGATTCGCTGCCGCCCGCCCTGATCGAGGCGCTCGATCTCGCTGCGACAAACCTTCGCGCCGTTGCCGACGCTGAGCTCGAACGGGGCAATGTCTCCGTACGCCTTGCGCAAGGGCAGGACATCGAAATCGTGGACCGGCCGGTCGCGGCTGCCGCCATCTACGCACCCGGCGGGCGGGCGGCCTACCCGTCGTCGGTCTTGATGGGTGCGATTCCTGCCCGCGCGGCAGGCGTGGCTCGCCTTGTGCTCGCGACGCCCCCCGACCGCGAGGGCGGGGTTGGCGCCCTGACGCTGGCGGCCGCCTCGATCGCGGGCGTAGATGAGGTCTATGCAATCGGCGGCGCCCAGGCGATCGCAGCCCTGGCGATCGGCACGGCGACGCTGCCACCGGTTGACCTGGTCGCTGGCCCCGGAAACGCCTGGGTTACCGAAGCGAAGCGACAGCTCTTCGGCGAGGTTGGGATCGATGGCTTGGCCGGCCCGAGCGAGCTGGCGATCGTCCTTGACGGCGCGGCGTCTTGCGATCAGGTGGTCCTCGACCTCCTGGCTCAAGCCGAGCATGGGGAAGACAGCCCATTGGTCGCTATCTCGGCCGACGGCGAAGTGCTCGATCGGATCGCGGAAGCCTTCCCCGTCGCGCGGTCGGAGCGCCCGAGCGTCGCTGCGGCGCCGCTGACTCTGGTGCAGGCCCCTTCCTTGAGTGCCGCCCTCAAGTTGGCCGACGCGCTGGCGCCCGAACACCTTGAGCTTCGCCTTGAGGGCGCCGACTCGGCGCTCGCCGCAGAACGGGTGGCTGGCTGCGTGTTCGTCGGTTCCGGCGGCGCCACGGCATTTGGCGACTATGTGGTTGGGTCAAATCACGTCCTGCCGACGGCGGGGCGTGCTGCATTCTCGGGTCCGCTTGGAGCCCGCACCTTCATGCGGCGAACATCAGTCGTTTCGCTGGGCAACGAGAGTGCGGCGGCGTTGGCTCCCGCGGTCGAGGCCATTGCCCAGGCCGAAGGCCTACCGGTGCACGGTGAGTCTGCAAGCCACCGTGCCGAGTGAGGAAAACGGCCGGTTTGAAGGTAACTTGAGCCCGGATGTCACGCACTGCCAAGATCGATCGCAAGACCGGCGAGACCGAGGTGAGCCTGGTGCTGGAGCTGGATGGTGGAGCCGTCAGCGCGGCAACCGGCGTCGGTTTCTTGGACCACATGCTGGATCTTCTGGGACGCCACGGCCGCTTCGGCATTGACGTCACGGCCAGTGGAGACCTGGAGACAGGGGCCCACCACACCGTCGAGGACGTGGGCATCGTGCTGGGCCAGGCACTCGACCAGGCGCTTGGTGATCGCGCCGGGATTCGCCGCTACGGAAGCGCCACGGTCCCTATGGACGAGGCGCTTGGCACGTGCGCGATCGATATTTCCGGGCGGCCGTTGTGCATATTTGAGGCCGACCTGCCACCCGTCTCGATCGCCGGTTTCGATACGGAGCTGGCCGAGGAGTTTTTCCGTGCCGTCGCCAACAACGCGCGGATGACGCTTCACATCGGCGTCGCGCGTGGATCGAACGCGCATCACATGATCGAAGCGTGCTTCAAAGCCTTCGCGCGCGCACTTCGCGACGCGGTCGCGATCGACCCGAGCGAAACCGGAGTGCCGTCAACGAAGGGCACGCTTACCGGGTAACTCCGGCCGTTCGCGGGTACGCTGACTCCCGATGAGCCACGTCGCGATCCTTGACTACGGAATGGGCAATCTGCGCTCCGTCGAGAAGGCTCTCGAGCGGGTTGGTCAATCTGCCGTTCTGACCGACGACCATGCCGTCGCTCGCGCTGCAGATGGTGTGATCCTGCCGGGCGTTGGCGCGTTTCCCACCGCGATGCAGCAGGTTCGCGAGCGGGGACTCGACGAACTGGTGACCGACCTCGCGCGGTCGGGCGCCCCCATCCTTGGAATTTGCCTGGGCATGCAGCTGATCTTTGATTCCACAACCGAGCTGGGCGGGTCCGAAGGGATCGGGCTGATCGCGGGTCCCGTGTCGGAGCTCGACGCCGCCGGCCAGAAGGTCCCGCACATTGGCTGGTCGCCGGTGTCCTGGGACAAGGATTCACCGTTGACGACCGGAATCGCGGAGGGCGAGCCGTTTTACTTCGTTCACTCCTTCGCGCCGCGGCCGGCCGCAGCCGACGACGTGCTGGGGAGCGCGTCATATGGCGCGAGTTTTCCTGCCGCGGTCGAACGCGGCAACGTCTATGGCGTCCAGTTTCACCCGGAGAAGTCGAGCGCGGCAGGGCTGCGCCTGCTGCGTAATTTCGCGGCGATTTGCACCGCCGCGACACCGTCAACCGTCGCGTGATCCTCTATCCCGCGATCGATATTCGCGACGGCCACGCGGTGCGCCTGATGCAGGGCGATTACGCACGCGAGACCGCCTACGACGCCGACCCCCTCGATGCTGCGGAGCGCTGGGTGGAAGGGGGCGCAAGCTGGCTTCATATCGTTGACCTGGACGGAGCGCGAACGGGCACATCCACGAATCTCGCGCACCTCAAGCGGATCGCTGCTCAGGCCGGAGCGTCCGTGCAGTTTGGTGGCGGTCTGCGGACCCCGGCGGCTGTTGACGCAGCGCTTGAGGCCGGAGCCGAACGGGTGGTGATTGGGACCGCCGCGCTTCGCGATCCCCAATTTTTGGATGCAATGCTCGACGAGCACGGCGTGCGGATCGTCGTCGGCGTCGATGCGCGTGGCGGCATGGCGGCGACGGAGGGTTGGATCGAGACCTCCGACAGGCCCGCACCCGCGCTCGTGAGGGCGCTTGCGGACCGCGGCGCCAGCCGAATCGTCTTCACCCCAATCGAGGTGGACGGAACGATGGCTGGGCCGCCAATGGGGGTTCTGGAGACCGTGGCCGGTGGCCTTCCGGCCGAGCTGATCTACTCGGGCGGCGTCGGATCGCTGGCCGACCTGGAGGCGTTGGCGAGGCTCGATCTCCCAGCGCTCGGCGGCGCCATCGTGGGTAGGGCGCTCTATGAGGAACGATTCACCGTGGAGCAAGGCGTCAGAGCCCTGTCCGGCGAGCGCTAACCTGACCGGATGCCCGGGCCAACACCACTCGTCACCGTCGCGCGGCGGATTCCCTGGCGGCGGGTGATTTTTGCGGCGACGCTGGCCTACCGCAAGGGCACGGGCGCGTATAACGGCTTGTCTGACAGCGAGCGCAAGCGCTTCGGCGACCTCATCAAGAAGTCACAGGGCCGGCCGTCGAACCTGACCCAGCGCGAGCGTGACCGGATTCGCGAGCTTGCGGGCAAGGCGCTTGACGCAGCCCGCAAGGCCTAGGCGTAGCGAGACCCGTTCACGATGGCGCTAAAACGCGTGATCCCGTGTCTCGACGTGGACCGGGGACGCGTAGTCAAGGGCACAAACTTTGTGGCGATCCGGGACGCCGGCGATCCGGTTGAACTCGCCGAACGCTATGACGCCGAGGGCGCCGATGAGTTGGTCTTCCTTGACATCACGGCCTCACACGAGGAGCGCGACACGATCGTCGAGTTGGCCCGCCGTACTGCCGACAACGTCTTCATTCCGTTCACGATCGGCGGTGGCATCCGGTCGGTGGCCGATGCCCAGGCCGTCCTGGACGCCGGAGCCGACAAGGTGTCGATCAACTCATCCGCGTTGACCCGGCCCGACCTGATCGGCGAGCTGGCCGAGGTTTTCGGCTCGCAGTGCGTTGTCATCGCCATCGACGCCAAACGCGACCCGGCCGGCAGCGGGGATCCCCGCTGGGACGTCTACGTTGCCGGCGGACGCACGCGAATTGGGGACCGCGAAGCCGTTGCTTGGGCACGGGAGGCCGCCGAGCGTGGGGCGGGGGAGGTCCTGCTGACAAGCATGGACCGCGATGGGACCAGCGACGGGTACGAATTGGAATTAACCAAGGCCGTTGCCGAAGCCGTAACGATTCCCGTGATTGCATCGGGTGGCGCCGGCAAGCTTGAGCATCTCGCCGAGGCGATCTCGGAGGGTGGCGCCGACGCTGTCCTTTGCGCGTCGATCTTCCACTACGGAAGCCACACCGTGGGCGAGGCCAAGGCGCATCTCGCTGCTGCCGGAATCCCGGTTCGGTTGCGATAGGCGCAGCGCTATTTGCGCTTGCCCCGCTTGGCCGCGGCCTCCTGCTTGCGCTTTGCCTGCCGCTGACGCTTGATCTTTGCCTCCTCGGAGCGTTTGGCTTCCTGCTTGCGCCTGGCCTTGGGCGTCAGCGGGCGAAAGGCCCGGAGGTTGGAGTAGCCCGTCAGGTACAGGCGACGCCCGTCGGTGATCGCCGGGTTGTACTCCCCGATCTCGTGCTCGAAGACCCGCTTGCCGGTGGTGGTGTCAAGACCGATTGTCCCCACCGAATCGCCGATGACGGACGCGTAGAAGACCTGACCGATCACGGTGCCGGCGCCGCTGACATCCCCGCCCGCCGCCTGGGTCCATCGGGTGGCCCCCGTCTTGGCATCGAGCGCATAGACGTTGCCGTCGAGCGAGCCGATGTAGACCGTCGGATCCGAGCCCTTCGGGTCGGCGACAGCTGGTCCCGAATAGACCTCCGCGCCGGTCGATTTGGACCACGCGATCGCGCCCGTCTCCTGGTCGAGGCTGTAGACGCGCGAGTCGAGCGAGCCAAAGTACACCCGTCCGTATGCCACCGTGGGGGTGGAGTAGATGCCACCACCGCGGGCAAAGCTGCCGCCGATGGTCAGTGTCCGCCATTCTTGGCGCCCGGAATCGGCGTCGATGGCGACCACCTCACCTGCGTAATTGCCGGCGTAGACGGTCCCGCCCTGAAGCGCCAGGGCGCCCTTGACGGCGCCCTGAGTTTCGAGCCGCCAGCGAATCTTGCCCGTGCGGGCATCGAGGGCAAAAATCGTGCCGCATTCGCAGCCGAAGATCACGAGCCTGTTGTGGTAGATCACGGGCGACGATTCGCTGCGTCCCGGCAGTGGCGTGCGCCACAGCACCTTGCCGTCACTTGCACGCAGTGCAACCGCCTGGCCCGGCGCGAGGTTCGTCGCGAAGAGCCGGCCGCGGCTATACGCGGGGGACGTCGCGTTTAGCGTGCCGATCTTGTTTTTCCACAGGATCTTGCCCTTCTGGCTGTCGATGGCGTAAAAGCGGGCATCGATGTCCATTACGTAGATGACGTCGTCAACGATGATGGGCGAGAACTCGAGCAACTTGCCGAACTGAATCGACCAGTCCGAGCCACGAAACGGCGGCTTGACGTACCGCGACGGGAAGTGCCGTGTCCGCGCATCGTTTAGGCCGTACGTCGGCCAGTTCACCGTCAGGTCCTTCGGCTTGCGGTCCTGCTTCTCGCGCAACTGGCCGGGGTCGAAATCGACGCCTGGGTTCGAGACGTCGGGCGGACGCTTCAGCACGTTGTAGCCGATCACCGCCCCGCCGACCAAAAGCGCCGCAAGACCCACGGCGATTGCCAGTCGGCGACGCCCACTCCACGAGTTCCAGATTTCGAACACACGGCTCATGCGAGGATTCATCGTAGGTGACGGACACGACCATGATTTCCGAGCGCGAGCTGCGATCGCGTATTGACGGCCTGGATGCAATCCGGGCCCTTCGGGCTGCCACGGACACTGAGCGGACGTACCTCGTTGGCGGTGCCGTGCGTGATCTCTTGCTTGGCAAATCCGCTCCCGACGATCTCGACATCGCCGTGGACGGGCACGTCGATGCATTGGCGGCGCGTCTTGGCGAACCCGAGGCCACGCACGAGCGCTTCGGAACGGCTTCGGTGCAGTTGGGGAAGACCCGGATCGATCTGGCTCAAACCAGGACTGAGACCTACGCCGGGCCGGGCTCGCTGCCCACTGTCACTCCAGCTGGAATCGAGGCAGACCTCGGTCGCCGAGACTTCACGGTCAACGCGCTCGCGCTGCCCCTTGCCGCCGACGGATCGTTGCTCGATCCGCACGCAGGACGCGACGACCTTGCCGCGGGCTTGCTCCGCGTTCTTCATCCGGGATCATTTCGCGACGACCCGACCCGTGTCCTGCGTGCCGCGCGCTATTCGGCCCGCCTGGAGTTTGAACTGGACCCCGCCACGCGTGGGTTGATTGGTGCCGTGGATCTGCAAACGGTCTCCGCCGACCGAGTGCGGGGCGAGTTGACCCGAATCGCGCAGGAGCCAACCGCCGACGTTGCGATCGAGCTGCTCGCCGAGTGGGGGCTGCCCGGATTCGCCGCGGACGCTGGCCGCCGGGTCCGCTCGGGCCTGGCCCTTCTCGAGGATCCGAGCTGGGCGGCGCTTGCCACGCGACCGCAGGTTCTCCTCGCCTCCGTCTCCGCGGGTTCCGCGCTGACCGAACGTGTGGCGAAACTCGCGACCGCACGCCCCGACCGGGCGTCGGAGGCGATCGACATCGCGGGGAACCACGACGGAATCGAGCTTGTGCTCGCTCGTGCCGCCGGGGCTGCCTGGCTCGATCGATACGTGGCCGAGTGGTCTCGGGTCCGATTGGAGATCTCTGGCGACGACCTGCTTGCCGCCGGCGTGGGCCAGGGGCCTGCCGTTGGCCATGCGCTCAGGGCGACACTGATCGCAAAGGTCGATGGCGAGCTAGGTGGCCGCTCCGAGGAGCTGGCTTTTGCCCTCCGCGCGGCCGCGGACCTCTAGCCTGCCGGCAATGGATTGGCGCGAGTCAAATGGGCTGCGCTGGCTGACCAGCGATTTGGGCCCCGCCCGGGCAGTGTTCTCGACCAGGCAAGGTGGAGTCAGCTCCGGCCAGTACGCGGCTCTGAACCTCGGGTTCACCACCGACGACGAGCCCCAGGCAGTGCGCGAGAACAGGGCCCGGCTCGCCCTCGCCCTCGCCCTCGATCCGGCCGATGTGGTGGCTGGATTTCAGGTTCATGGCTCGACGGTGTGCCGACACGATGCTCGCCTCGACGGCGCCCCATATCTGAACCCGCCACGAGAAAGGCTTGAAGCCGACGGGCACACCACGGCAATTCCGGGGCTGGCGCCGATGGTGGTCGTGGCCGATTGCCTGCCGGTCGCGCTGAGCGGTCCCGGCGGGGTTGCAATGCTCCACTGCGGCTGGCGCGGCCTCGCCGCCGGGATCATCGGACGGGGGGTCGAAGCGACGAAGGCCGAGGCGGCGGCGATCGGTCCCGGGATCGGGCAGTGCTGCTACGAAGTTGGCCCTGACGTCCTTGAGGCCATTGATCCCGGTTCCGCTGCGGTTGTCGATGGCGGCATGCTCGACCTCGCGGAGGTGGCCGCCCAGCAGCTTCTGTCAGCCGGGGTCACAGCAATCGAGCGAGCGGAGTTGTGCACCCACTGCAACCCGGAGCTGTTCTTTTCCCATCGCCGCGACGGCGGCGTAACGGGACGACAAGCGGGCCTGGTGTTCTCATGGCCGAATTGATCCGTGGGATCGACCCCGAGGTCGTCAGATCGAACCTCGATCGCGTCAAGGCCGCGGCGGGAGACGGAGTCCGGGTCCTCGCGGCAACGAAGTACGTGGCCACGAGCGAGATGGCCACGTTGGCCGAAGCCGGGGTCGCGCTCGTCGGCGAGAACCGCCTACAGGACCTGATTGCCAAGCAGGATCTTCACCGCGACGCCTTCGAGTGGCATTTCATCGGCGCGCTGCAGAGCCGCAAACTCCAGCAGATCGCTGCGCGGGTTGACCTGATCCACTCGCTTGCCAGCGATTCTGCGCTGCGACGCGCTGCGACAGCGGCACCTGCGCAGACCAAGACTCTTATCCAAGTGAACGTTGCCGACGAAGAAGGCAAGGCTGGAATCGCGCCCGCCGATCTGGGCGATTTCATCGCCAGGTGCCCGCTCGAGGTGACCGGCCTGATGACGATGCCACCGCTTGCGCCCGACCCGGAGGCGTCCCGCCCGCACTTCGCGAGGCTCGCCGCGTTGGCCGCCGAACACGGTTTGACGGAGCTCTCAATGGGCACCTCGCAGGACTGGAAAGTGGCCGTTTCGGAGGGGGCTACGATCATTCGCCTCGGCTCAGAGCTGTTCAAGCGGCCGGACGGGGCATAATTCCCAGAACAGGGTCTGCGAAGGAATCGTGATCCCGGACGCGAAGAAACGGCACTGAATGGCACTTCGAGATACATGGCACCGCGCCCTCGTCTACTTCGGCCTTGCCGAGGACCACGAATACCACGACTCCGATCTTTACGAGCCCGAGACGGGCACGCACGGAACGGCGACGACGAGCTACGAGGCGGCACCTCGCCCTGCTCCCGTCAGCCGCCTTGGCGATCGCCGCCGGCGCCAGGACGAGATCGACGATATTTTTGCCGACGACGACCCCGCTCCGCGGAGCCGGCCGCTCCGACCGGTTGCCAACGGCGGTGGCGCCGACGTCCGCGTTCACCTCGTCAACCCGACCAGTTTCAACGACGCGCAAGAAATTGCCGATCGCTTCAAGAACGACGTGCCGGTCATCCTGAACCTGCAGACGACCGAGTCGGAGTTGGCCAAGCGCCTGATCGACTTCGCGTCCGGCCTCACCTATGCCCTTGACGGCGGAATGCAGAAGGTTGCTGAGAAGACCTTCATGCTGACCCCACGTAACGTTGAGGTCTCGGCCGAGCAGACGGCTCAACTCGTCGAAAAGGGCTTCTTCAACCAGTCCTGATCGGTCCCCTTGGCCCCGACTATCCTTGCGCCGATGAAGGTCGGCTTTGCTGGAGCGGGAAACATGGCATCCGCAATGGCCCGCGGATGGGCGCGCACGTCCTCGCCTCCCGCCATGCTCTTTTGCGACCTCGACCCTGAGCGTGCCGAGACGCTGGCCCGCGACACGGGTGGCGAGACAAGGGCAGATCTCCGCAGCCTCCGCGACGACTGCGACGTATTGCTGCTTGCTGTCAAACCAGCTGCATTGGAGTCGGTTGCAGCCGAGCTTGCCGGGGTCGCTCCGGCGCTGCTCTCCGTGGTGGCGGCAACCACCCTTGCCGACCTTGATCGCGTATTCCCAGGCGTTCCGGCCCTCCGGGTCATGCCAAACCAACCGGTGGAAGTGGGGCGGGGGGTCCTGTGCTTCGCCCGACCCGCGGACTTTCCCAGCGATCTAGGAGCGAGCCTCGTGGCCTTGCTGAACGTGCTGGGCACCCCGTTTGAGCTGCCCGAGGACAGGATCGACGCCGCGATGGCCGTCATGTCCTGCGCGCCGGCGTATGCGGCCACGTTTGCCGAGGCGCTGGCGGACGCAGGTGCTCGCGACGGCCTCGAACCGGCGCTTGCGCTCGAACTCGTGGCCGGGACGCTTGAAGGGACCGCCGAGTTGCTTCGCGAACGGGACCCCGAATCAATCCGCCAGTCCGTTGCACCGCCGGGCGGAGCGACGGAGGCTGGCCTCAAGGCGCTTGCCGACAACGGCTTCGCAGCGGCGATCGCCGCTGCGGTCGAGGCGTCCCTGGAGCGCTACCGGTGAACCTCCTCTACGCGCTTACACGGGCCGATATCGCCCAGTACGTTGACGCGCTCTTCCTCGTCTATCTAATCCTGATCCTCAGCCGCATCGTCCTTTCCTGGATCCAGCAGTTCAAGCCCATTCCCTACAACCTGACGGTCCGCGCGGTGATCGGGTTCATCGAGGGCTCAGTCGACCCCTACCTGAACATGTTTCGAAGAGTCATACCGCCGATCGGCGGCGGCGGTATGGCACTCGATCTCAGCCCGATCCTGGCGATCTTCCTGCTCCTGCTGGTCCAGGGAATCGTCGTCGGCGCGATCACGGGGTGAGGGCAACACGGGCCGAGTGGGGGCGAATGGCCGCGCTCGGCGCCGCGGTATTGATCGTCGACCAAGTGACCAAGGCCGTCGTGGTCGGCTCGATTGAACTCGGCGAGCGCGTTCAGGTACTGCCGTTCCTCGACCTCGTTTACGTCCGCAACGAGGGCGTTGCTTTCGGGTTTCTTGGTGGCGCCAGCCAACTTGCCGTGATCGTCGTGACCGCGATCGCGATCGGACTGGTCGGCGTCTGGTTCGCGGTAGGCACCAGCAGGCCGAGCATCACGGTCGCGGTGGGCATGCTTGCGGGCGGTGCGGTGGGCAACCTCATCGACCGGCTGGCACGGGATGGTGTTGTTGACTTCATCGACGTCGCGTCATGGCCGTCATTCAACGTGGCGGACATCGCGATTACCGCCGGGGCACTGCTCTTGGTCTGGACCGCGCTCCGCGAACCCGCGGCGAAATGACCGAGCCTCTGATCGTGCATCAGGATGACCACTTGGCGGTCATCTCGAAACCGGCGGGACTGGTTGTCCACGCTGCCCCGGGCCACCGCGGCGAGACGCTGGTCAGCGTCCTCGGCGAACTCCTCGGCGGCGGCGAGGACCCGATTCGGCCGGGGATCGTCCATCGGCTCGACCGCGACACCTCCGGACTGATGCTCGTCGCCCGCACGGAGGTGGCCCATCGCGCACTTTCACTCGCGATCAAGGAACGGAGGGTAAGCCGGGAATACCTGGCGCTCGTCGCCGGCCGGCCACGTTCGCGAACGGGCACAATCGACGCACCCCTTGGACGCGATTACAGGCGCCCCGAGCGCCGCGCGGTCGCCGGACGGGGCGCTCGTGACGCAAGGACTCACTTCGAGGTGGCGGAGGAGGCTGGCCCCGACACGCTGATGAGGGTCAGGCTCGAGACGGGCCGCACGCACCAGATCCGGGCGCACTTCGCCGCAATTGGTCATCCGATCCTGGGTGATGGTCGCTACGGCGGCGCCCGGCGCTACGGCCTTGCACGCCACTTCTTGCACAGCGCCAGGGTTGGCTTCATCCATCCTGACTCGGGCGTGGAACTCGAGTTCCAATCGGAGCTGCCAGCGGACCTGGCGGACGCGCTCGAAAAAGCTCGAGGTACCTGACTACACTGACGGGGTCCGGTAATCGACCCCGCGGACAAAGGTATTTACAACGGGCCCTGCCCGGCGTTGGCGTCATTCGACACCTAAGAGCCGGGTCCCGAAGTTTCCGCGGGAATCAATCATTTTCGAAGGGAACAACTGAATGTCCGAACCAGGAGTCAAAGAGCTGCTCCAGGCTGGCCTGCATTTCGGCCACCAGACGCGGCGCTGGAACCCGCGCATGCGCCCGTTTATCCACGGCGAGCACGACGGAATCCACATCATCGACCTGCTGCAAACCGAGCACTTGCTGGCCGAGGCTCGCCGGTTTGCCGCTGAAACGGCGGCGCGGGGCGGCACGGTGCTGTTCGTGGGCACCAAGAAGCAGGCCCGTGACTCGATCAAGGAGTGGGCCGACGCGTCCGGAATGCCGTACGTGAACCAGCGCTGGCTTGGCGGACTGCTGACCAACTTCAACACGATGTCGAAGCGAATCGACAAGCTCCACGAACTGACGGAATTGAAGGAAGACGGCCGCCTTGACCTGTTGCCGACCAAGGAGCGGATGGCGCGCGAGGCCGAACTCGCGAAGCTGGAGTACAACCTTGGTGGCGTGCGGGACATGAAGCGGACGCCTGACATCGTCTTCGTCATCGACCTCAAGACTGAGGCGATCGCGGTTGCAGAGGCCAAGCGCCTTCGGCTCCCGATCATCGGCCTGGTCGACTCGAACGTGGACCCGGTACCGGTCACCTTCCCCGTTCCCGGAAACGACGACGCAATCCGTTCGTGCTCGATGGTGATCGGCACGATCGGCGCCGCCGTCAAGGAAGCGGCCGGCGGCTGGCGTGAGGCTGAGGCCAAGCGTCGCGCCGAGGAGGAAGCTCGCCGCCAGCAGGAGGCCGAGGAGAAGGCCAAAGCGCGAGGCGGAGGAGAAGGCAAGGCGCGAGGCCGCCGAAGCGGCTCAGGCCGAACAGGCGGCGGCACAGGCGGATGTGCAGCGCCAACAGCCGCCAGCACCAGCGCCCGCACCAGCGCCGCCCGCTCCCCCGGCTCCCGCCAAGCGGTCGATTCCCGACCATCCCCAGGCGATCGCGGCTGACGAACCGGCTGCTGATGCGGCGGACGCGGAGCCCGCACCGACGGCGGATGCGAAGGAAACCACCTGATGGGGGTTACGGCAGCGGACGTGAAGGCACTGCGCGAGCGCACAGGCGCCGCGATGATGGATTGCAAAGCCGCGCTCGCAGAGGCCGACGGAGATATGGAGAAGGCGATCGAGATCCTGCGGGTCAAGGGCCAGGCATCTGCGGCCAAACGATCCGGCCGTTCGACGAGCGAAGGCACGATCTCGTCCTACATCCATGCCAACGGCAAGGTCGGCGTCATGGTGGAGATTCAGTGCGAGACCGACTTCGTCGCAAAGAACGACGATTTCCTCGAGTTCGCCCGCGAGGTCGCGTTGCACATTGCCGGCGCACCCGCAGTTCCCGCGTATGTATCGGCCGACGAGATTCCCGATGATGCCCGGGAGGCCGAGCGCAAGGTATTCGCGGCCAAGGCGGCCGAGGAAGGCAAGCCGGAAAACATCGTGGAGAAGATCGTCGAGGGTCAGCTTCGAAGCTGGTCCAAACAGGTTGCCTTGCTCGAACAGGAGCACATCCGCGCGGATCGCTACGAGGGCAAGACGATCGACAAGATTCGCGAAGAGATCTCGGCCAAGACGGGCGAGAACATCCGGATCGCCCGATTTGCCCGCTTTGCGGTTGGCGATTAAGGTCTGAAGCCAGTGTCTGAGCCCGTCTTCAAGCGGATCATGCTGAAGCTCTCGGGTGAGGCCCTGATGGGCTCACTGGAGTACGGGACCGATCCGGAACGGATCGAGGCAATCGCCGCCCAGGTCCACGAGGTTGCCGACAACGGTGTCGAGATTGCGGTCGTCGTCGGCGCCGGCAATATCTACCGCGGGTTGCAGGGTGCGGCCGCAGGGATGGATCGAGCAACGGCGGACTACATGGGAATGCTGGCCACCGTCTTGAACGCGCTCACGCTGCAGGACGCCATTGAGCGCGCCGGCACCTATACCCGCGTCGTCTCGGCGATCGAGGTCACCGAGGTTTGCGAGCCGTACATTCGCCGACGGGCCATGCGTCACCTTGAGAAGGGCCGAGTCGTGATCTTCGCCGCCGGAACCGGCAACCCGTTCTTCACGACGGACACCGCGGCGGCGCTGCGAGCGCTGGAAATTCATGCCGACGTGATCTTGATGGCCAAGCATGGGGTTGAGGGGGTCTATGACTCCGATCCCTCGCAAAACCCCGACGCCGTTTTCTTGCCTGAGCTGACCCACATGGAAGCCATCGAGAAGGGCTTGGGCGTGATGGACTCAACCGCGCTCTCGTTGTGCATGGACAACGGATTGCCGATTCACGTCTTCAACCTTGCGGATGAGCGGAACATCGACCGAATCGTCCACGGTGAGCGCGTCGGCACGATCGTGCGTGCAACCGAATCGGGTAGCTGAATAGGATCGCGGCATGGCCGACGACGACTCAATGACCGACGCCCTGCTCGACGACGCCGAAGGGCGCATGGAGAAGTCCGTCGAATCCTTTCGTAACGAGCTTGCGACCGTCCGCACCGGCCGAGCCTCCCCGCACCTGCTCGACCGGGTCGTCGTCGATTACTACGGGGCCGAGACGCCGCTCAAGCAGCTCGCCAACGTCGCTGCATCCGATGCTCGCCTGCTGACACTGACGCCGTACGACAAGAACGCGATCGGGCTGATCGAGAAGGCGATCCAGGAATCCGATCTGGGCCTGACGCCGTCCAACGACGGCAACGTCATCCGACTGCAGATTCCCGACCTGACGGAGGATCGGCGCAAGGAACTCGTCAAGGTCGTTCACGGCGTTGCTGAGAGCGGCAAGATCGCGATCCGCAATGTTCGCCGCGACATCATGCAGGACCTTCGTGATCTCAAGAAGGAGGGGGAGGTTGGCGAGGATGACGAGCGCCGGGCGGAGTCCGAGCTGCAACGGCTGACCGACGAGTCGACCAAGGAGATCGACGGCCTCCTGTCCGCCAAGGAAGCCGAGATCCTCGAGGTTTGACCGTTGCGGCCGGCGTGCCCCGGTACGTCGCGATCATCACCGACGGCAACGGCCGCTGGGCCTCGGAGAGAGGGCTTGCGACGATCGAAGGGCACCGAGCTGGCGCCGACGTCGTCAAGGAGAGGCTGCGGGACGCTGCCCGCCTAGGCGTCAAGGAGCTGACCGTGTTCTCGTTCTCCACTGAGAACTGGCAACGCTCGGCCGAGGAAGTTGACGGTCTGATGCGGATGTTTTCAGAGCGCATCGAGTCAGAGACGCCGGAGCTGGATGCGGAGGGCGTCCGGATGCGGTTCATCGGCCGCCGCGACGGAATCCCCGCGGATCTCGTTGAGCGAATGGAGTGGGCCGAGCAGACCACTCGGGAAAATGACCGGATCACCCTGTTCGTCGCCTTCAACTACGGCGGTCGCGCGGAGATTGTTGACGCGGCTCGAGCGTTCACTGGCGAAACCGAGGCAGAGTTTCGGCAGCACCTGTACGCCCCCGACATGCATGACCCCGATTTGCTGATCCGGACGAGTGGCGAACAGCGGATCTCCAATTACCTGCTCTGGCAGTGCGCCTACTCGGAGTTCGTCTTTCGCGAGGAGCTATGGCCCGAGTTTGATCGCGAGGCGTTCGAGGCCGCGCTTGCCGAGTACGAAACGCGCCGTCGACGCTTCGGATCGCGGTAGGTTGAGCCGGTGAGCGCGCCCGACCGAACACAGGGGCGGCGGGTTCGGCGGCAGCGCCCGCCGCGGCGCCGTCTATCCGGGCCGCCGCCACCACCACCAAAACCGATGTCCGAGACGACCCTGCGCGTGCTGTGGGCGATCCCATGGGCGGCGCTGGCGATCACGGTCATCGTGGCCGGAGGAGGCATCTTCGCGTTTGCGATTGGCGTAATCGCCGCGATCTGCCTGGCGGAGCTTTTCAAGATGTCCCGCGAGGCCAGGCCGATTGCCGGTGCGGCGATCCTGGCGTCGGCCGGCCTGATCGCAGCCGCCTACTTTGGCGATCAATTCCAGATCCTGCTGGCGCTCGCCGCGAGCTTTCCGCTGATCTTCATCTTCGTCGTGATTCGCGGCACGATCGAAGGGGTCACGGCATCCGTCGCGGTCACCCTCCTCGGCATTGTCTGGATCGGCGTTCCGTTCGCACATGCCGTGCTTCTGCGTGAGCTCCCCGATCATGGTGGCGCTCTGCTTGTGGATGTTCTCGTCGCGACGATCGTTGCCGACACCGCTGCCTATCTGGGCGGCCGCTCCTTTGGCCGCCATCCCCTCTCGCCATCAATCTCACCCAACAAGACGATGGAAGGTCTTGCCTTCGGGCTGATTGGCGGCGTCGTCGGCTTCTGGTTCGCCGGGCTCTACCAGGACTGGCTCCCGGGGACCGACGCGCTGATCATGGGGGCCGTGATCGCGCTCGTCGCGCCGATCGGCGACCTCTTCGAGTCGGCCGTGAAGCGCGACCTGGGTTTCAAGGACTCGGGCACGGCGGTGGGTCCGCACGGCGGCCTCCTCGACCGCCTCGACGCGGTCCTCTTCACGATCGTCGCGGGCTACTACCTCTCAATCTGGCTCGTCTACTAGCCGCAACCCGATCCGCCACCCCGCCGACTGCGGGATTGTGGGGGTCCTGCCCTCACAATCCCTCACTCGCTGAGGGATGGAAGTAGCCTCGCAGGCGTGAAGAAGGTCGTCGTATTGGGGTCCACGGGCTCGATTGGTGTGCAAGCGCTGGAGGTGATCCGCCTGGCGGGGGACGAGCTCCGGCTCGTCGGCATTTCCGCGCACTCCAATTGGGAGGAGGCCTGCGCGCAGGCCAGGCGCCTTGACGTGCCGGCGCTTGCGATTGCCGACCCCGCCGCCGCCGCCTGCGCGGCTGAGTTCCCCGGGGTGCTCGCTGGCGAGCAGGGGGTCCTTGACCTCGTCGCGAACTCGGGCGCCGACCTGGTTTTGAACGCCATCACCGGCTCAGCCGGGCTCGGGCCGACGATCGTGGCGCTCACTGAGGGAATCGAGCTGGCCCTGGCCAACAAGGAGAGCCTGGTGGTCGGGGGCGAGCTTGTAATGGCGCTGGCGGAAGCCACATCAACCGCGATCATCCCCGTTGATTCCGAGCACTCGGCGCTCCACCAGCTGATCCGCTCGGAACCAACCCCTGGATCGGTCGAGCGTCTGGTGCTGACCGCGTCAGGCGGTCCATTTCGCGAACGGGATTCCCTGGCGGACGTAACGGTCGCCGAGGCGCTCAACCACCCGACGTGGGAGATGGGGGGGCGGATCACGATCGACTCGGCAACGCTCTTCAACAAGGGCCTTGAGTTGATCGAGGCCCACCATCTGTTCGCGGTGCCGTACGGACAGATCGAGGTCGTCGTCCACCCGCAATCGCTGGTTCACTCCCTGATTCACCTGAACGACGGCGCCACCCTTGCCCACATGGGTTACCCCGATATGCGGGTCCCGATCTCCTACGCGCTCCACCACCCACAGCGCGCCGACGTACCGATGCCGGCGCTCGATCTGGCACAGGTCGGACAGCTGACCTTCTACGAGCCCGATCTCGATCGCTTTCCGTGCCTGCGGCTGGCTCGCGAAGCCGGTGAGGCGGGCGGGACGGCGCCGTGCGTCCTGAACGCCGCCGACGAGATCGCCGTCGCGGCGTTCCTCGACGAGCGCATCCCGTTCACCGCCATCGCCGCGGTGGTGGCCCGTACCCTCGAAGCGATGCCCGCAGCCCAGCCCCAGCACTTTCAGGACCTGTATGCGGTTGACGACGAGGCCCGTCGCCGCGCTGACGAGATCGTCCAGGAAATCGCATGAGCTGGATCCTTGCGTTCGCGGGCTTCGCGTTCTTGATCATCATGCACGAGGCGGGACACTTCGTCGCCGCCAAGGCCGTCGGGATGAAGGTCGAGAAGTTCTATCTCTTCTTTCCGCCCAAGCTCATGTCCTTTCGCCGCGGCGAGACGGAGTATGGAATCGGCGCCGTACCCCTGGGTGGCTTCGTGAAGATCAGCGGGATGAACCCCGACGAGGAGGTACCGCCCGAAGACGCCCATCGCACCTACTACGCAGCCCCGGTCTGGAAACGGATACTCGTGATCGGCGCGGGTCCCGCGGTCAACGTGGTCATCGCCTTCATCATCCTCTTCGCCCTGGCGCTCTCGGTTCATGAGCCGACGGCGCTCAAGGTTGGATCGGTCGAAGACGACTCGCCCGCCGCGGCGCGCCTGGCTGACGACGACCGGATTCTCTCGATCGGCGGCGTTCGGACCAGGGGACGGGACGGTTGACGAACAGGCGTCCAATCTGAGCGGGGCGCTCAGCGAATTCGAGTGCCGGGGCGGCGAGCTGGTCGCGGGCTGCACCGCCAGCGAACCTGCCACGGTCGTGGTCCAGCGCCATGGGGAACGCCGGACCGTTGAGATCACCCCGTTCTACGACGCGGCGCTCGAGCGCTTCCGCCTTGGGTTCAGCTTCGACGGCACCGACTTCATTGACGCTGACGTTGGCCCCGGCCTGGCCAGCCAGCGCTCGGGCGAGTTCATGTGGGAGGTCACGACCGCCACGCTCGGAGTGATCGCGCGAATCTTCGACGCCGAGCAGCGCGAGCAAATCTCCAGCGTTGTCGGCTCCTACGAGATCACGCGCCAAGCGATCGAGTTCGACGCCCGCCGAGCGCTGACCCTGCTCGCGGTAATCAGCCTCTCCCTGGCAATAATCAACCTGTTTCCCTTCCTGCCGCTCGACGGCGGCCACATCTTTTGGTCGATCGTCGAGAAGCTCCGCGGCCGACCGGTCCCGTTCCGGGTAATGGAGCGCGCCGGAGTGCTTGGCTTTGTACTTGTCCTGATGTTGTTCGCCGTCGGCCTGTCCAACGACATCGGCAGGCTGACGGGCGACGGCTTCGGCATCCGCTAAGGGGATACCGGCGGCGTTGGAGGTGGGCTGCGATAGCGTTGCCGGTGGAGATTCCGGCCACCGAGCCAAAACACGATCTAGGAGGAGAGATGGAGGCGACGACCGCCCAACGCCAAGCGAGCGGAGGCCCAGCACGGGACCTGATCGCAAACAGCCTGCCGGCTGCTTTCGAGCTGACGGCTGATCGGCTTGGGAGTGACGACGCAATCGTCGATCCGACCCGGGAGCGCACGCTGACCTACAACGAGGCGCGGGCCATGGCTCACAGGGTCGCCGGCGGTCTCGCCAAGCTTGGCATCAGCAAGGGCGACACCGTCGCCCTGATGCTCAACAACCGCTGGGAGTTCATTCCGCTTGACATGGGCGCCGCCTACCTGGGCGCCGTTCCATTTTCGATTTACCAGACCTCGTCCCCCGAACAGATCCAGTACTGCTGCGAGGACGCCGGCGCCACCGTCGCGATCATCGAATCCGACTTCCTGGAGACCTTCGAGAAGGCCCGCGAGGATTTGCCGGCGCTTGAGCACGTCATCGTCATCGATGGCGAGGGCGGAACCCACACGCTCGCAGACCTCGAGTCGCTGGATCCTGAGTTCGACGGTGCCGCAGCCGCAGCCCAGATCGAACCCGATGATTTGCTCACCCTGATCTACACGTCGGGCACCACGGGGCCGCCCAAGGGCGTGCAGTTGAGCCAGCGCAACCTGATGACCCTGGTGTCAGGACTCGACGACATCGTCACGATGCCCGATCGTGGCGCTCGCGTCATCTCCTGGTTGCCGGCTGCGCACATCGCCGAGCGCGGCGCCAACTACTACCTGCCGGTGATCAAGGGATGTTCGATAACGATCTGCGCTGACCCGCGCAAGGTCATCGAGGTCCTGCCTACCGTACACCCGACCTGGTTCTTCGCCGTCCCACGAATTTGGGAGAAGCTCAAGGCGGGCCTCGAGGCAAAGCTCGGCGCAATCCCCGGCGAGGAGGGTGAGAAGGCCCGCGCCGGAATCGCAGCTGCGATCAAGAAGGTGCAGCTCGAGCAGGCCGGCGAAGACGTCCCCGCCGAACTCGCCGCCGGTGTTGCCGCGGCCGACGAGGCGATGTTCAAGCAGCTGCGTACCCAGCTCGGCCTGGACGAGATCCTGGCCGTAAACGTCGGCGCGGCGCCGACACCGGTCGAAGTCCTTGAGTTCTTCCACGCCATCGGCATCCCGATCGGCGAGCTTTGGGGCATGTCCGAGACCTGCGGAGCCGCGACGATCAACCCGCCCGAAAAGGTCAAACTCGGCACGGTTGGTCCCCCGGTACCCGGGATCGAGATTCAACTTGCCGAGGATGGCGAGGTTCTGGTCAGGGGTCCGTTGATCATGGCCGGGTACCGCAACCAACCCGAAAAGACGGCGGAGACGATCGATTCCGACGGCTGGCTTTCGACGGGGGATATCGGCGAGCTCGACGAGGATGGCTACCTGAAGATCGTTGACCGCAAGAAGGAGCTCATCATCAATGCGGCGGGCAAGAACATGTCGCCGGCGAACATCGAAGCGAAGCTCAAGTCGGCCAGCCCGCTGATCGGTCAGGCGACCGCGATCGGCGACGCCAAGCCGTACAACGTCGCGCTGATTGTTCTCGACTCCGACTTCGCCCCGGCCTGGGCCGAGAAGAACGGGATCGAGGACGCGACGCCCGAGGCGCTGGCCACCAACGAGGCGCTCCTGGCGGCGATCCAGTCCGGTGTGGACGCCGCAAACGAGCGAATGGCGCGAGTCGAGCAGATCAAGAAGTTCAAGGTCCTGCCGACCGAGTGGATGCCGGGCGGCGACGAGCTGACCCCGACGATGAAGCTCAAGCGCAAGCCCATCGCCGAAAAGTACGCGGACGAGATCGACGAGCTCTACACCTAGCGCCCCGACTTCCGGCCGGAGCTGTATAAGGCGGCCCGGTGGCCGCTGTCACAATGTAGGCATGGCTTCCAAGCGCCAGGTGGATGTAGGCGGCGTCAAGATCGGTGGCGGCGCTCCCGTTGCCGTCCAGACCATGACGAAGACGGAAACCGCGAACGTCGAAGCGACGATGGAGCAGATCCACAAAGTCGCCGAGGCAGGAGCCGACCTGGTGCGTTGCGCCGTCCCGCGCGAACAGGACGCGGACGCGCTCAGGACGATCGTTCGCGGCTCGCCGATTCCGATCATCGCCGACATTCACTTCAACCACACGCTCGCGCTGAAGGCCATCGACGCCGGCGCCCACTGCATCCGGCTGAATCCGGGCAACATCGGCGGCCGCGAAAAGGTTGCCGAGGTGGCTGCGAAGGCGACCAAGGCGGGGGTGCCGATGCGGATCGGCGTCAACTCGGGGTCACTGCCAAAGCACCTGCACGAGCTTGAGCGCGACCAACCGGTCGAGGCCCTTGTCACCGCAGCGGTCGAGTTCGTCGGGCTGATGGAGTCCCTGGATTTCGAGGACTTCAAGGTGTCGATCAAGTCAACGAACGTCCCCAACACGATTGCCGCCAACCGCCTGCTGTCGGAGCGAATCGATTACCCGCTGCACCTCGGGATCACCGAGGCCGGAACCAAGTGGTCGGGGTCGCTCAAATCCGCGGTCGGCCTTGGCACCCTGCTCGCCGACGACATCGGCGACACGATCAGAATCAGCCTTTCCACCTTCCACGCAGAGGAGGAGGTGAAGGTCGCTTGGGAGATCCTCAAGGCGCTGAAACTGCGCGAACGCGGCCCCGACCTGATCGCCTGTCCGACGTGTGGCCGCCTCCAGTTCGACATGGACACCGTGGTCACCGAGATCGAGCAGCGACTTGAGGGCTACGAGGACCCGATCGAGGTGGCCGTTCTGGGCTGCGCGGTCAACGGGATCGGCGAGGCCTCGCACGCCGACTTCGGCATTACCGGTGCCAAGAACGAGGGCCTGATCTTCGCGCACGGCGAGCCGATCCGGAAGGTCAAGCAGGAGGAACTCGTCGATCAGCTCTTTGCCGAGATCGACAAGTCGGTCGAGCGTGGGGGCGAGGTCATCACTGAAGCGACCGAGGTGGCCGAAGGCGCGGAGTGGCTGCGGAAGATCGAAGAGGAGAACGCTGGTGACCTGACGCCGGAGAAGATCGCAGCCATGGAGGCCGAGGCCGCGCGAATCGCCGACGACATCACCGCGCCGCCCAAGGAGCGCCTCTCCGAAGACGCATCGCCCACCGCCGGGCGTCGCTTCACTCGAGCCTAGGGCCGGGCAACTCCCAGCGCATCGGCTGGATCGGCCCCGCGCACTCGCGAGCCGTAGCGCCGCAGCCAAAGGTGGTAGGTGACCACTCCGAGCACCGTACGGCGAATTCTGCGCGGCTTCGTTGCACCCAACCTGCCGTGCCCGCCAACGCTTGCCCATACCTCTTCGCCGATCCAAGGCGCCAGCGGGCCATCGCCAAGCACATCCCGAAAGCCGCGCAGGACCTCGTCGCTCGAGCGCCGAATCGGCAGCCCGGTCGTGGCTTGGAAGCGGTCGTGGTTACTTGGTATGCGGTCAAGATCCGGGTTGATGCGCGCGGTCACCGCCCGCCGCAGGGACTCCTGGCTCTTTTCGGCGAGACTTACCCGCAGCGAGCGTTCGATGACCTCGTAGCTGACGAACGGCGCCTCGACCAAGGCCCGCGCGCCAAGGTCGCCGTAGGCGACATGGGCGACCCCGTTCATGGCCCGTAGCCAGTAGGTCACAAGCAGAGCGCGATTCGGGTGACCGCGAAAGCGCTTCGCCGCCTGCCGAAGCCGCTGACGGGATCGGCGCACGCAAGCCACCCCCAACTCACCCTCGAGTGGTTCGGCACGCTCGATCCTCGCTGCGCGCCAAAATGCTCCAGCTAGGTCCCCACGGTCGGGCCCCAGCATCGAGTCGACGACATAACTGCCGCCGTCACAGGTGATCTCGCCGCCAAACCCGTCGAGCACAACGCCGTTGGCGGCGGCCGCAACGGCATTGTGAGCGGGAGTCAGCCACGGGTTCGCGAGGCGCATGAAATCGCAGCGCAGGCCACGACTCTCTGTCTCGGGCCAATACTCGTCGATCTTGCCGGTCAGCTTGTGGTGCTTCATGCCAAGCGCTGCCGCAACGGCGCCCGATGCGCGCTCCTCGCGATCGTTGCCGCTGTCGCCGTTGACCGTGTATGCCGTGACCTCCAGGCCCCGCTCAGCCAACAGCGCGGCCAGCAGCCGCGAGTCGCGGCCGCCGCTGAGACAGAGCGCGGACGGCTCGTCTGGAAGCCGGGCCACGATGGCGCGCAAGGCTTCCAGGACCGCATCGGCGCCGTCCGCGATGCTGACCGCTGGTTCGATCGCAACCCAGGACCATTCCTCGGCATGCTCCACCGCTCGGCCGCCGTCCATGCGAACGAGGGTTTCGGGCCCGAGGCGGTTGATCTCTGCAAACGGCGTGCTCGGGCCGTTCGGGACGCCGAACATCAGCAGCGCAGACCACGTGTCCCAGTCGGCCGTGAGGATGCCCGGGGTTCCAAGCGCGAGCGCATCGACCGTGGTGGCGAAGTAGATCGCGGCGTCGTGTTCCAGCCAGTAGAGCCCACGGGCACCGTCCGTGGAGGAGTGGATCGCCGGGCCGCTGGGCAAGAACACAAGCCCAACGTCCCCGAGCTTTGCCGCCTCGAGCCAGCTCGTTGGTGCAGCCCCGGCGGGTGGCAGCGTTCGTCCCCAGGAATGGCCTTTGGTCATCTCGTGGCTCCAGGTCCGAGCGGGCCGATCCGTCAGCAAGACCGCGCCGTCGCGCTCGACCTCCACGCGCATCGGCCCGGGCAGCCCCGCCGCGATCAAGTCGACGATCGATCGATCGAACCGCCCAATCGCACCACACGCCACGGGCATGCGCAGCGGCTGGTCAACGCCCTCGGTCGATCGCTCAGCTTCCATCCACGGCGATGGTAGTTCGGCACTCAGCGGCGCTGCTGCCTCAGTAGGCTGGCCCGGGCAATGACCCGCCTCTCCAGCTACTTCCTACCGACGCTGCGCGATGACCCGGCCGACGCAGAATCCACATCGCATCGGCTGATGGTCCGGGCGGGCCTGGTGCGTCAGCTCGGTGCGGGGCTTTGGACCTGGTTGCCGGCCGGGTATCGCGTCATCCGCAAGGTGGAGGCGATCATCCGATCCGAGATGGACGGCATTGGCGGCCAAGAGGTGCTGGTTCCGATTCTGCAGCCAGCCGAGCTCTGGCAGCGTACGGAGCGCTACGGGATCGACGAACTCATGAAGCTCGACGACCGCAAAGGTTCGCCGCACGTGCTCGCGATGACGCACGAGGAGGGCTTGACCTATCACGTGGCCCGCGAGGTTCGCTCCTACCGCGACCTGCCGTTGCTGCTCTACCAGCTTCAGATCAAGGAGCGCGACGAACCGCGGCCTCGTGCCGGTGTGCTCCGGACACGTGAGTTCACGATGAAGGACGCCTACTCCTTCGACCGCGACGAAGAGGGCCTATCGGTCGTCTACGAGCGCAACCGGGCCGCGTACACCCGGGTTTTCGATCGCGCCGAGCTTGATTGGTATGAGGTCGAGGCCGACGTCGGCATGATGGGCGGCTCCGGCGCCCACGAGTACATGGCTCCCTGCGCCGCCGGCGAGAATGAAGTCGCCCTTGCCCCCGGCTACGCCGCCAACGTCGAAGTGGCGAGCGCGCAGGCGCAATCCGTTGACCTCCCACCACCGCTGGACGCACCACGCGAGGTGCCGACCCCGGGATTGACCAGCGTGGCCGAAGTGGGGGAGGCCCTTGGCGTCGCCACGGGCGCGTTGATCAAGGCGATTCCGGTCGTCGCAGACGAGCGCGGACTCATCATGGTCTTGGTCCGCGGCGATCACCGCCTGAACGAGATCAAGTTGCGAAACGCTCTGGGCGAGGGCTTTCGCCAAGCCCGTCCCGATGAGATCGACGAGCGCATCGGGCCAACCGGCTTTATCGGACCGGTGGGGACCGAGATTCCGGTGATCAAGGACCTCGCCATCACCGGAGAGGGCTACGTATGCGGCGCCAACGGCCCGGACCGGCACCTCATCGGCGTTGTACCTGGGCGCGATTTCACATTTTCCGAGCGTTGACGTGCGCGCGGTCGAGGAAGGCGACACAGCCCCGGGCGGCGGACGCATCCGGGTCGAACCCGCGATCGAGGTCGGCAACATCTTCAAACTCGGGACGCGGTACTCGGATCCGCTCGGGGCCACCTACCTGGACGAGTCAGGCACAGAGCGGGCGATCGTAATGGGGAGCTACGGGATCGGCCCGGCCAGGATCGTGGCCGCGACCATCGAACAGCGCGCGGACGACAAGGGAATCGTCTGGCCGCGGTCGCTCGCCCCCTGGGATTTGGAACTCGTGAGCTTGGGGCGCTCGGGCGACGAGACGGTCGCCGCGGCCGAGTCGCTGTATGAGGAACTCGCCCAAACGGGAATGGAGGTGCTGTTCGACGATCGCGAGGCAGGCGCCGGGGAGAAGTTGACGGACGCCGAGCTCTTAGGGCTCCCGCTGCGAGTCGTCGCTGGCAAGCGCGGCCTCGCGGCCGGAGAACTGGAGGCGCAGACACGGGCGTCTGGCGCCGACCATACGATTCCGCTGGAAGGCGCAGCGGCCGCGATCGCCGAGCTGCTCGACCGGACTTAGCTGCGATGGCCGGTGAGCCACGACCAAGCAACCGACGCCTCTCGCTCCGGCGTCTGGTTGGTCTGGATCGCTCGGGGCCGTTGCCTTCGCAAACGCGTGCGGGTGCACCCATGCGCCCCTTTACCCTGCCGAACCTGGTCGGGTACCTGCGCCTGGTCTCGATTCCGATCTTCCTTTACGTGGCGCTTTCCTCCGACGACGGGCGCGTGGCCGGCGCCACCTTGCTCTACCTCTGGATCACCCTCGGTGATTACATCGACGGCTTCCTGGCTCGCGCCACCGGGCAGTACTCACGGATGGGCGCGCTGCTCGACCCCTTCGTCGACAGGCTTTCTGCCCTCGCAGGGGCTGCCGTCAACTGGCATTTTGAGTTCTTGCCCCGTTTCTCGCTTGTGATCCTGGCCCTGCGCGAGTTGGCCACCGTGATCCTTGCCCGCATGGCACTGCGCCGCGGTATCGACCTGGAGATCAGCTGGGTTGGGAGGGTCGGCACCCTGTTCACCTTTGGCGGGTTGTTCTGGTCGCTTGTCTTCGACCACTGGATCACAGTTGTGATGTTCGCAATTGGAGTCGGGCTGGGGATCATCGCGACGACGGCATACGTGATCGCGGCGCGTCGGCGCCTGCGCCAACTCCGGGACGCGGCCGACGCCCAGAACTAGATTCGATCGGCCCTGAGGTGCACGCTCTCCGCCAAACGCTAAAGCTCAACTTGAACTTGGGCGAAGGGATGTAAACTCGCTGACTCAGACGTCTGGCCAAGGCGGCGTCGGCGATGCGAACCTCGAGGAGCGGCAGAATGCAACACGATCAAGCTTTTCCCGATATCGGCTCGATGAATGACGAGGAGCTGAAACGCATGATCGATCAGCTCACCGAGGAAGAGCGAGAGGTCTCGTACCGCCGCCGAGTCCTACACGGGCAGATCGATTTGATGCGCGCCGAACTCGTCAACCGACTGAAGAGCAAACGTGACGGCGGGCAAAGCCTGCTGAGCGGCTCCGACGTCACCAGGCTCACGGAGATCTTGCTTGGCAAGATTCCCTCGACGCCCGCGCCCGATGAAGGCGAGGGCGGGGGAGCCGCAACCTGATGGCGGTCCACTGCCCAGAGTGCGGGTTCGTCAACCCCGCAGGCGCCAATTACTGCCAGAAATGCGGCGCGTACCTCGGCCGGCCCGAGGGAGCGGACGAGCCGACGACGATGACCTACAAGGTCGATGAGACCGGCGAGTACACGGTTATCGATATTGAGGAAGAGGTACACGACGCCGGCGCCGCGCTGGTCATTCGCTCTGGCGGAGGCAGGGCGGGCGAGAGCTTCCCAGTCGCCGGCGAGCGGATCTCGATCGGACGCACCCCGGATGCTGCGGTCTTTCTCGACGACGTAACGGTCTCACGCAACCACGCGCTGCTGGTACGTCGCCAGGATGGCTTCTACATCGACGATCTTGGCTCGCTGAACGGAACTTATGTAAACCGCAAGCGCATCGAGTCGCATCGCCTCGAGGACGGCGATGAAATTCAGATCGGCAAGTACAAGCTGAGCTACTTGGAGCGCTGAGGGAGTGACGTTGATGACCGCCAAAACGAGCGACCGCACCGAATCCGGCAAGCGCCCGCGCGAGGACTCGCGGCCCCGAAAGGCACTCACGATCGGCGCGGTCGCGAAGATCCTGAGCCAGGAGTTCGACGATATAACGATCTCCAAGATCCGCTACCTGGAGGACCAAAAGCTTCTGGCGCCGCGCCGGACGCCCGGCGGTTACCGGCTCTACAGCCAGGCTGATGTCGAACGCTTGCAGGCAATCCTGCGGATGCAGCGTGACGAGTTCTTGCCGCTGCGCGTTATTCGCCAGGAACTTGCGACGGGCGCCTTTGACGCCGACCGCAGGCCGGCGGCCGACATCGGGCAAAAGCGCCGCGCCTTGACGGTGGACTCGCAGGTCCAGACAATGTCAACCGACGAGCTTGTCGAGCAGTCGGGCATCAGCCCTGAGTTTCTGCGCGAACTGGCTGAGTTCGGGGTTCTTGAGCCCAATCGCCGCGACGGCCGGGTCAGCTTTGACGAGACGGACCTTGAAATCGCTCGCGCCGCCGCGGAGCTGGCCCAGCACGGTGTGGCCGCCAGGAACCTGAAGGTGTTTCGCACGTCGGCCGACCGTGAAGCCGCCCTTCTTGAGCAGCTCCTTGGCGCGTCACTCAGCTCCCGCAGCCAGGCCCGCCGTCGCGAAGCCGTCGAGAATTTGGAGAACCTGGCTGCCGTCTGTGGCCACCTCAAGCAACTGCTGCTCGTTCGCGACCTTCGGCGGCTGAAGGGCGCGGAGGAGTGACGCGCGGTCTCGCGGGCTGAGCATGCCCCGGGTCACCCGTGCACGGACGATCCGGACCGACGCCGGCCGGGTCTGGGATCTGATCTCCGATCCCCACTCGATGCCGCGCTGGTGGCCGCGCACGCGCCGGGTCGAGGCCGTTGACGGCAAGGGCGCTCGGGCGCGCTGGACCGCGGTGCTGGAGACCGATCGAGGCGCGACGGTGCGGGCAGACTTTCGTTGCACGCATCAAACCAATGGCCGGCGCTTCGTTTTCAGCCAGGACATCGCCGATACGCCCTTCGAGCGCGTCCTCCAGGAGGCATCGGTAGAGGTCCTCGTCAGCGAGGAGAGCGGGGGGACCCGGGTGAGCCTGACCAGCAACGAAGCCCTGCGGGGCCTCTCGCGTCTCGGCGGCGGCCTGATGCGCGGCGCCGCACGCCGCCGGCTCGACGAAGCGCTAACCGGAATCGAGCGCGCGCTGGTGGCCGAGGTCGAGGCGTGAGCGATTACCGCGCCATGTCCTGGTGCGGTTGGGGCGATCCGGCTGAGCGGGTGCCGCTCGGCGAGCGGGCGCAGGCGATGCTCGCTGAAGAGCTGCCCGGAGCCGAGCCCGACCTGCCCGCACCCATCGAGAGTGTAAGCCTGCCGGAGGCCGCCAAACTGCCGGAATCCCTGGCCGCTTTCGCCGTCAGCACGGAGCGGCTGGACCGGCTCCGCTTTGCCGCGGGCAAGAGCTACCCCGACCTCGTGCACATGCGATCGGGCCGAATCCGCGACGCACCCGATGCCGTCGTTTCGCCACGGGATGGGGCCGAGCTTGCGGCGATTCTGAGCGCATGTGCTCGCGACGGCGTGGCCGTCGTGCCGTTTGGAGGCGGCACCAGCGTGGTCGGCGGCGTGAATCCGCAGTCCGGTTCGCACTCGCGCGTGATCGCTTTGGACCTGGGGAAGCTCGACCACTGCAGCGTCGATGAGCGCTCCCAGACGGCCCGGCTCGGCCCGGGACTGCGCGGTCCCGAGGCGGAAGCCGCCCTCGCCAGCAGCGGGTTCACGCTCGGTCACTTCCCGCAGTCATTTGAGTACGCAACCATCGGCGGATTTGCCGCAACCCGATCGGCAGGCCAGGCTTCGGCCGGCTACGGGCGCTTTGACGAGTTGGTGACGGCGGTCGCCATGGAAGCCCCTGCCGGCCCGATTGAGACGCTGGCGACACCGCACACCGCCGCGGGGCCCGCCCTGCGCGAGCTGATCCTGGGATCAGAGGGCACCCTTGGAGTCATCTCGGATGTGTCCGTGCGCGTCCGGCCGGTTCCTGCGGTCAAGCACTACGAGGGCTGGATCGCGGCCGATTTCGAGGCAGGCTCCGAGGCCATCCGAACACTTGCGCAGGCAGGCGCCCTGCCTGATGTCTGCCGGCTCTCGGATCGTGACGAAAGCCGGGTCTCGCTGGCAATGTCGAGTGCCGGTCATATGACCCGTCGGCTGTTTGACTCCTACCTTGGCCTTCGCGGCCGCTCCGAAGGATCGATCGTGATCGCAGGATGGGAGGGGACATCCGATGACGTGGCGCGCCGACGCGCGGCGTCCGCAGCAATTCTGAGAGCCCACGGTGTCGTCGCGCTCGGCGCCGCACCAGGGCGGTCATGGGAACACGGGCGGTTTCGCGGTCCCTATCTGCGCGACGAGTTGATGGATCGCGGTTACTTCATCGAGACCCTTGAGACGTCCCATACGTGGAGCCGCTATCAGGAGCTATATGGTGCCGTTCGTGGCGCCATACGTGCCACGCTTGGCGCCGACGGGTCGCCGGCGATCGTGATGTGCCACCTGTCCCACGCCTACCGCGACGGCGCGTCGCTCTACTTCACATTCATCACGCCGCGAATCCCCGGTGGTGAACTGGGGCAGTGGCGAGCGGTCAAAAATGCTGCGTGCAACGCCATTGTCGCGCACGGTGGAACGATCACCCACCACCACGCTGTCGGCGCCGACCACGCGCCGTACATGGACGCAGAGGTCGGCGGACTGGGCATCGAAGCGTTGCGATCACTAAAGGATCGTCTCGACCCTGCAGCGATCATGAACCCGGGCAAACTCCTACCCGGCCATCCCTCAGCCGCCGGCTGAACCGCCCTGACCGTCGGCTGCCGGGGCGGCCTGCAGCGGCTCGCTGTTTTGTAGAACCGTGCGACCCGGCTTTTTGATCACAAGCTCCTGCGCGTCCACGGCGTCCTGGATCGACTTCTGGACCGCTTCAATTGGCGCCAGCGAGACGTTCAGGTAGCGCATCCTCTGGACGACTGGAATCGCGGGCTGCGGGATCGCAAACCGATCGGCGAAAGCACCCTTGTTGTCTGGCCCGATGGGGGACAGGGGGTAGCCACGCTTCTCGTCAAAGAGGAACCACACGACATAGACCTGGCCATCGGGCGCTGGCTCGAGGTTCTCCAGGACGATGTCAATGTAGGGCTGATCGCCAGTGGTCAGGCCAACGATTCCCTGGCCCGTGGCGTCACCATTGCCAACGGCGGTCAGCTCAACGCGTTCAAGCTGTTGGGCGTCATCGGATCGCAGCGACCCGTTGGCATCGGTGCTGGAGCTGTCGGCCGCCGGATCGTCGTCTCCGGAGAAGACGCCGGCAACGGCGAGCACAACGACCACCAGCGCAACGGATCCGCCGCCAAGGAGGTAGCGGGCGCGATTGCCGAGGCCGCCGAGGCTCGGGACCTTGGCCGGCAGGGTGCGGCCTTTCGGCGAACCCGGCGTTGGCGCGCGGCGCGCGGGAGCGCCGGGCAGGGTCGGCAGGGCCGCTTCGGGGGAGATCTTCGCGAGTCCCGCCAGGATGCCCGCGGCCAGCGCGTGGTCGGCGTCGTCCTGGCGCAAATGGCGGACGGCGTCGGCGCGTCCAATTGGATCCGCCTGTCCAAGTAGGTAGTCGCTCAGGGCCACGTTGGCGTCTGGGTCGGCGCCACCGATCGCCTCGAGTCCCGACCGGGCGCGATCACGAACCTGGGATTCATCCAGGCCCAGCAGGTCGCTGAGATCCCCGTAGCTCTGACCGCCAAGCAGCAGTTCGAGGACAGCGGTCTGGTCAGGAGTGATCGACATCCATGCAAGCCTATGGAACTCCCTGCACGAGCCGCGCCATTAACCTCCGTTCGGTGACGAATTCGCAGCAGTATGGGGAGGACGGCCCGAGCGCAATGATCGGACTCGTCTACGACGAGGTGACCGACGACAGGGTGCGTGCCCACGTCCCGCTGAGCCCGGTCGTTCTGCAGCCGTATGGAATCGTTCACGGGGGTATTCACTCGCTTATTGCCGAGACAATCTGTTCGAGCGCTACCGGCCTCGCCGTCATACCAAAGGGGATGATTGCGATGGGCCAGTCGAACTCCGCGACCTTCCTGCGCCCGATCAGCGCGGGCACCATTCATGCCACCGCCACCAGGCGTCATGCCGGCCGGACGACCTGGATCTGGGACTGCGACCTGAGCGACGACGAGGGTCGGATCTGCGCGATGGTCCGGATGACCGTCGCGGTTCGCCCAGCCCCCAGCCAGGAACCCTCGGCAGGGAAGGCCGCGGACTAGCCGGTGTACCGGTTGGTGATCGGCAGCCGCCGATCCCTGCCAAATGCCTTGGCGGTGATCCGTACCCCCGGCGGGGCCTGCCGCCGCTTGTACTCGGCCAGGTCCACCATCCTCAAGACGTCCGTCACGACTCGTTCATCGTGGCCCAGCGCGACGATCTCTTCGCGCGAGCAGTCGCGTTCAACGTAGGCGGCGAGAATCTGGTCCAAGACCTCGTACGGCGGCAACGAATCGTCATCGCGCTGGTCCGGCCGTAGCTCGGCACTTGGCGCTCGTTCGATTACCGACGCCGGGATCAACCCGCCGTCAGCGAGAGCGTTCCGGTCCCGAACGAGTTCATAGACGAGCGTCTTGGGAACATCCTTGATCACCGCGAAGCCGCCTGCCATGTCTCCATAGAGCGTGGCGTAACCAACCGACATCTCGCTCTTGTTGCCGGTTGTCAAGACAAGCCAGCCGTTGGCGTTCGAGAGCGCCATCAGGATGTTGCCGCGGATCCGGGCCTGGAGATTCTCCGCGGCAACCCCTTCGGGCTCACCTCCCATCGGAGCGCGCAGAGCATCGCTGTAGGCAGCCATTACGTCCGCAATTCGCACCCGGTGAAGCTCAGCGCCAATGTTTGTGACGATCTGACATGCGTCGGACTGGGTCTCGACGCTCGAGTGCGGCGAAGGCATGACCACACCCGTAACGCGTTCGGGTCCAAGCGCGTCGGCGGCAAGGAGAGCAACGAGCGCGGAGTCGATGCCACCCGACACGCCAATCAGTACCCGCTCGAACGAGTTTTTGGCGACGTAATCGCGCAGACCCATCATCAACGCGTAATAGACCTCTTTTGTGTCGGGAAAGGGGTCGTCGAGTTGCGGCGGTTCGCTCGCGGCCAGATCCGCGACCAGCAGTTCCTCTTTGAACTGCGACGCTCGCGCCAGCACGTTTCCGCCTGGATCGACGATGAAGCTCCCGCCATCGAATACAAGTTCGTCCTGACCCCCAACCAAGTTGCAGAAGGCCAACGGCACCCCCGTCTCGGCGGCACGTTCGGCGAACATCCGCTCGCGCGCCTCGCGCTTGCCGCGGAAAAACGGGGAGCCCGATGGACACACGATCAATTGCGCTCCAAGCTCCACACAGTCGTTGGCCGGAGGTCCCGGCTCCCATACGTCCTCGCAGATCGTCAGGCCGACTTTCACACCGGCGACCTCAACCACGACGGCCTCAGCGCCCGCCTGGAAGTAGCGCTCCTCGTCAAAGACCGCGTAGTTGGGCAGGCGCTGCTTGCGATAGATCACCTCGACCTTGCCGTCGCGAATAAACGCCAAAGAGTTATGTGCCCGCCGCGGCGCCGGGCTGTCGGCGGACCCAGCCACTGCGCTCGCCGGTGCCGGTTCCGAGAATCCCACCAGGACCGCGATGCCCGCAACACCGCGCGCCAGCTCCGCAACCGCCTGCGCGTTCGCCTCCAGGAAATGGCGCTTCAGGTAGAGGTCTTCGGCCGGATACCCCGGGATGCAGAGCTCCGGAAGCACCACCAGGTCGGCACCCGCGGAGCGCGCGTCGTCGATGTAGGACCCAGCGAGCGCGATGTTGGCCCCGATCGCCCCCACGGTGGGATTGATCTGGGCCAGGGCGATGCGAATTGGGATCGGCACGATGAAACAAGTATGTATCGTCAGCTCCCGCCGATGGGACTTGCGCTCAAGCAGCTGGCTCGTGGGGGGTCATTTTGGGCGGCAGTTTGTGCCCTGGCCCTTGTCTTGACGCTCGGCGGCTCCGATCAAGCGATGGCCCAGGACCCCGGCGGCGCCGAGGCACTTGCGATCGAGCAGCTCGACGCCACCAGCGCCGCGCTGAGCGGAGCCGGCCCAGCGCTTGAGCCCACCGACGAGCTGCGCTGGCTCGCGCTTGCGCTCCCTGACCTGCGCGGCAGCGATCGGCGGCGCGCCCGCGCGCTCCTCGCGCGCCCACCATCCAACGACGGCAGCACCGAGGGCTACGGGGGCGAGTGGCCCTGCCCTGAGGACAACACGATCAACAACTGTGCCGAGACCGAAGAGAGCGACCACTTCGTCGTCCACTGGCCTGATTTGCTGACGTGCGACGCGCCCACCCAGGGCTGCGACGAGCCCGACCTGACCGACGACTCCCCGGACAACGGCGTTCCCGACTACGTCGATCAGGTCCTGGCCGCCGCGGAAGCCTCCTACGACGTCCAGAACGCGGATCTGGGCTGGCCCCTCCCCAAACCCGACGGGAGCAAGGGGGGCAACGCGAAGGTGGATATCTACTTGGCCGATATCTGCGCCGAGAATGGCGGGGCTTGCGTTTTCGGCTACGCCAATACCGACGACTCAAGCGAGCCGTGCTTTAACCCGCCGTATCGCTGCTTTGCCTACCTCGTCCTCGACAACGACTACCAGGTGAATGAGTTCGGCTATACCGACCCGGGCGAACCGTTGCGGGTGACGATGGCCCACGAGTACAACCACATCCTGCAGTTCAACCTCGACACCAACCAAGACTCATGGATGTTCGAATCAACCGCGGTGTGGTCGGAGCACAAGGTGTTTCCGTCCGACGACGATTGGGTCAAGAGCTACATCCCGACGTGGGCCCAGACCTCACAACTGCCCATCACTCGCCGTAGCGCCGGACGCGGCCTGAGGATTTACGGCAGCGGCGTTTGGAACCACTGGCTCGACGCCCGGTTCGGACCGGAGACGATTCTGAAGGCTTGGCAAGCCTCGCGGACCACGAGCCCCAAGGACTACGCGGTCGGCGCCTACGACGCCGCGATCCGGGATGCCGGCCCAGGCTACGGATTCACGCGCTCGTTCACGCGATTCGCGGCGACGACCTCTGAATGGAGGAGCGGGGTCGGCGGCTTCCCCCGGTCGAACGAACTGAAGAACATCAGGCGCGAGGGCATGCTTGCGCTCAACGCGCGGCGGAAACGGCTGACCCTGGACAACACGGCCTATCGGCTGTTGCGGGTGAACCCACGCTCCGCCGACGAAATCAAGCTGAGGATCATGGCTCCACGGGGCGTCAAGGCGGGAATCGCCCTTGTCGCACGCAAAGGATCTGCCGTGGCGCCCTCCGCGGTTGTCCGGAGGGTCCGACAGATTCGGAATGGGCGGGCCTCCGTCCGGCTGACGGGCGCGCACGCCTACAACCGGATCACCGCCGTGGTGGTCAACGCCGACGGACGTGTCAGCGGCGGCAAGGGCTTCGGTGAGTTCAGCTACTCCAAGGACGAGCAGGAGTTCACGGCGAAGCTGCGCCGGCCGCGAACGCGGCCTTGAGGTCAAGGATCCTGGCACACGACCCGCGCATCGCCTCCTCGGTGAGCGCACCCGCAGCAAGCGCCCGCGCGAGGACTCCCGCCACACCCTCCGGAGCACGCGCGGCAAACAACAGGATGTCCGTGCCCGCCGCCGCGGCGCGAACAACGGTCCTCGCACGGGAACCGACCAGGGCGATCGCGGGCGCCAGCAAGTCGTCCGAGATCGTGACGCCCGTAAATCCCAATTGAACCCGCAACAACTCTGTGACGATTGTGGGCGAGAGGACGGCCGGCATGCCGTCGCCGCCTAACCGCGGATAGGAAGCCGACGAGAGCATCACAAGTTCGATTCCAGCGTCCACCGCTGCTGTGAAAGGCTGAATATCCGCCATCAACGCGGACCGCGGAGCGTCAATCGTCGTTGGAGCGAAGTCGGTGTTCTCAATCGCCCGGCCCAGGCCAGGAAAGTGCTTGGCCGTCGAAGCGAGAGCCTCATTGCGCTGGCCCTGGGCAAAGGCAAGAGCAAGACGGGCGACCTTGTCCGGCGTACTTCCGAACGCGCGCGGCGCCATGAACTGCCCTGCGGACGATGGAACATCAAGTACGGGCGCCAGGTTGACGTTGATTCCGATCTCGGTCAGCTGGAACCCGGTCGCGCGACCCTCCAGGCGGGCGCTGGCGGGCCGATTGATCTGCGCGAGGGTGAATGGTGAAAGCTGCGGAGGCAGGGCCGGCAGGCGCTCGACGATGCCGCCCTCCTGGTCGATTGCGACGAGGAGCGGGGGGTTGCCGCCCGCGCGAGCCGCGCGCTGCATGGCATCGATCGCCGCCGCAAGACGCTCGCCGCTGACATCCGGCGGAGGAAAGAGGATGACGCCGCCGATGGCGCCGGATCGGGCCTGTCGCATGAGCCGGCGGGTGGCACGAGCCTCCATGCGGACCATGACTCGCTGGCCTGCCATTCGCGCGAGCGCGGCATCGCCGTTTTGCTCGCAGAGCGTGGGCGGCGTCTGTGGGGTAGCGCTCTTGTCCCCGTCCTGCGCGCCGACAAAAGCGCCCGCGAACGCCGCCAAGGAGGCACAGGCATACAGAGCCCGCTTGCGCCTGATCGCGTGAACGTCCGACCTCTGCATCGCCCCGAAAGTAGACCAGCCCCGCTGGTGGGCGGCAGGGGCGCCGTAGTAGCCTGGGCGCGATGACGCAGGATGAATTCAGGGTCGAGGTCGAACTCGATGCCGACCACGATGGCCTGACACTGAGCGAGCGGTTGCACGCCTTCGACCTCGATGACGCGGCGCGTGAGCGCCTGGGCAGCCAGGTCACCGTCACCAGAGACGGATCGCACCTGTTCCTCTACGCCCATACGCGCGAGAGCTGCGCAGCAGCGGAGAGCGTCGTTCGCGAGATCCTCGAAGGTGATGAGATCACGGCAAGCGTCGTCGCCACCCGCTGGCACCCGGTGGCGATGGCCTGGAAGGACGCTGACCTACCGCTGCCCGAAAGCCCCGATGACGTCAATGCCGAGGCGGCCGAGCACGCGCAGCGCGAGGCGGAAACCGGTGAGCAGCCGGTGCTGAAGCCCGAGTTCGTGCTGCTCGACAGCTACAAGCCTGCGTTTCTGCGCGACCTCGGGCTCTAGCCAGGGCCGGGCAGCGACTTTTCGAGCACGACGACGTCCTTCCACTCGCCATCGAGCAGTCCGTGGCGCTGATGGGTGCCGACAACGCGCCAGCCGGCGGCGGCAAATAGCCGCAAGCTCGGCTCATTCGTGTCGAACACTTTCGCGATCAGCTTGAAGCTTCCGGCGCCATACGCCGCTGCTTCTATCGCGGCCAGGAGGGCGCCGCCAATCCCGCTGCCGCGAGCCTGGCGCGCGATATAAACGGTTGCCTCGCCGACCCCTGAATACCACTCGTTGCGATCGTCGTAGGGACCAACCCCTGCCCAGCCCACGACGGTACCGCTGCTCTCGGCCACGATCAGCGGTCGCGGGCCAGCGATCGCATCGGCAACGTCCCGGGTGTCCCGCGGTTCGGTGCGCAGCGTTGCCACACGGTCAGCGACGCCCTCGTTGTGGATCGCCGCGATCGAGTCTGCGTCCGCGGGTACCGCGGCCCTGATTGTCGTGCTCACCCGGAGTTCTCGACCCGCGCTGCGGCCGACTTGCGGCGCGGCCTGGAGCCATTCGCAGGCACCAGGCCTCGCAGTTCGGCGAGCGACTCACCAAGGTCATGGGCCAACGAGTCGATCTCGGTCAGCGCGTCGTAGTCGCCGATCAACCCGAAGTTGACCTGTCCGTTGTAGCTCATCACCCCGAAGCAGACGCCCTGGTTCTTGGCGAGCGGAACCATCGGGAACACCGCCTCAAGCTCCCTGCCCATGAGATAGAGGGGGAACTGGGGACCCGGGATGTTTGTGACGACCATGTTGAAGAATCGCTGGCGCGACTGCAGACGGCCAGCCTGGCCGAGGATTGATGGCGGCGCAAAGTCGGCGAGCTCCGTCAGGAGCGTCGCCCCGACGGCCTGCTTGGACTCCTTGAGGTCTCCCATCGCCGAGCGAATCGCATCGAGACGTCTGCCTGGATCCTCGATTCCAACCGGCAGCGGCGCATACATGGTGCTGACGCGGTTGCCGAGGCTGCCGTGCTCATCCTCGCCCCGCACGCTGACCGGAATCATCGCCCGGAGTTCAAGATCGAGGGTTGCGTGCCCCCGTGCACGCATGTAGCGCCCAAGCGCTCCCGCAACAGCGGCCAGCACAAGGTCGTTGATCGTGCCGCCGGTCTGCGCCTTGATCCGTTTCAGCTCAGCCAGATCGGTCCGCACCCAGGCAAAGCGGCGATAGGGGCCGATCTCGACGTTGAAAGGGGAGGGGGAGCGGCGATGCCCGCCCGTGCCAGTGCGCCCACCGATTCGAGGCCATCCACGATTGCGCCGGCGACGCGACGGGGATGGCGGAAAAGCGACCGCACGCCGCGGCCTACTTCGGCGGGGGCTGTCGCTCGTTCAAGGAGGGAACGGCCAAGCAGTTCGGCGTCCGTTGGCTCCGGGCCGGGGGTCCAAGGCTCAGGGTCCGGAGCCGGGGCGGGATCGGGGTCCGCGTCAAACAGAACGCTGGTGATGTCCATCCCCGACACTCCATCCACAAGGCAGTGATGGCTCTTACCCACGATCGCGAAACGCCCGCCATCGAGGCCGTCGATGAGCCAAAGCTCCCAGACCGGCTTGCTGCGGTCGAGCCGCTGGGAGAAGATCCGAGCCGCGATCGTGCGAAGTTGCTGCTCGGTTCCCGGTTCGGGCAGGGCCGTATGTCGCACGTGATACTCAATGTTGAACTGCGGATCATCAACCCAGACGGGACGGCCCTGGCCGAGCGGAACGAAGCGAAGCTTCTGGCGAAACCGGGGAACCAAGGCCAGGCGCACCTCAATGTGCCGGCGAAACTCCCCGTAAGCGGGGGCGGGGCCTTCGAAGATCAGGGTCGAACCCACGTGCATGTGCGCCGGACCATCCTCAATGTGGAGGAACGACGCATCGAGTCCGGTCAGCCTGTCTCCAGATGCCACGACCTGATCTTTCCAGATTGCGCGTGGAAGATTTGTTGCGAGTGTGTGAGGTCTGTGACCCCCGTCACACACAGAACATACGTTCGCTCCTACCCTCCCGGAAGATCATAGATCGGTAAACCACCTGCCGAATCGCCTCGCGATGCCGAGGTGAGCGGGAGCGCCGCTACTAAGGCGCTGCATGGCGAGATCCCTCGCTCAGCCCGCAGGCAGCCCCGAAAGGAATGGGATCGCTCCCGATGCGACGATTCAGCCGCGTTCGGCGGCGACGTGTGTTCGCGCTTGCGCTTACGCCTGTCGTTGTCATGACAATTGGAGTTTCGCCAGCCTTCTCCCAGGAGACACAGGCGGCGGTCATCACAGGCCAAAACGCCGTCAAATTCGGCAACGATGCGCGCCTCCGGGGTCAGTTCCCAGGCGCACGCCACGCGATCCTGGCGCTCGAGTATCGACGCTCCGGACGAGCGAGCTTTCGCCAGGTGGCGCAGCTTCGCACGGACGGTTCCGGGCGGTGGCAAAAGCGTGTCAAGCCGTCGGTAAGCGGCGTCTGGCGCGCCCGCCTGATCGACGCGCCCAGTGCGCAGGACGAGACAATCCCGACAGCGGATGCCGACCGCAGCCCCGCTGTCGATCGCGAGACCGACGCAAAACGCGTCCGGGTCCGGTCTGTCACCCGCGTTCGCGCCACCACTCGTACGGTAGTGGCGGGAAGCGCCGTAAAGATCCGTGGCCGGGTCAGACCAGGCGGCCGCCGTCGCATCAAGATCAAGACGGCCGGGCGCACGATCAAAACGCGGACGAACCGCGCTGGCCGTTTTCAGGTTCGCGCCGGCTCGCTCGCGCTGGGTCGCCACAAAGTCAGGGCGATAGCCGCGTCCAACCGTGATGCGACTTGGTCAAAGGATCGCGGAGGCCGCTTTACCGTCTACCGATACGCGCATGCGTCCTGGTACGGACCGGGCCTCTACGGCAACCGCACGGCCTGCGGCCAAACGCTGACCGCAGGCATCGTTGGCGTCGCCCACAAGACGCTCCCGTGTGGCACAAGGGTCACGTTCCGTCACGCAGGCAACGTCGTTACGGCTCCCGTGATCGACCGCGGCCCGTACGTCGCGGGACGGGAGTGGGACCTGACCTCCGCGCTTCGCAACAAGCTGGGATTCGGCGATACCGGCGCCGTCATGAGCACGAAGTAGCCAGCGCCGGCACGGTTTGCCATCATCGGTGCCATGAGCAACTCGGAGGCAAAAAACCTGGAGGCGATCTCCACGGCGATCGACCAGCACAACGGGGATTGCCCGTTTCCGGCGTCCGAGGTGCGAATGAACCCGTTTGAGCTCGACCGGCTCGGCTGGGAAGAGATTCGCGGGCTGCCGTTGGTCGGCGACGCGGCGATCGCAACGGGCCGATTCCGCATCGTCTGTTCACAGGACGGCGAGGGCGCAGAGCTTGAGGAAGCCGAGGCGATCGGATTGCCGATCGAGGTCGGGGCTCCGCCCGAGCCTTCGGACATTCCGGTCTAGGTCAGTAGTCGATGCCGATGCTGCGGGTCAGCTTCTGCGCTTCGACGTTCAGTTCCTGAAAGCCACCGGTGAGGATCAGTACGCCCATCCCGATCAGGATCGCGCCGCCGACACCGACAATCACGCCGTAATGGCGCTTGACGACGTCAAAGGCCCGCGAGGCACGCGAAAAGGCCAACGCCGTGGCCAGGAACGGGATACCCAGCCCGGCGGAATAGACGGCAAGAAGGCCGGCGCCGCGACCGATTGAGTCCGTATTGGCGGCCGCGGTCAGAATCGACCCCAGGGTTGGACCGACGCACGGGCTCCAGGCAATCGCGAAGGCAGCGCCCGCCACGAGTGGACCGCCTGAACCCGCTCTTCGGATCAGCGAGTCCACTCGCCACTCGCGGTTGAGCCGGGCCACAAAGGGACTCGCAACGAACAGGATTCCCATCACGATGATGAGGACGGCCGAGACATCAGTCAGCGTTGCCTGGTGATCACGAAGGCCGGAGCCGATTGCGGTCGCGCTCAACCCGAGCAAGATAAAGATCAGCGAGAAGGCTCCGACAAAGATCAGCGCCGGAACGAAAACGCTGCGGCGGCTGGCCGTGTCGAGATCAGCGGCGTTCACCCCGCTGACGGCACCCAGGTAGCCGGGAACCAGCGGCAGTACGCAAGGGGAGAGGAAGGAGACCAGTCCCGCGGCAAAAGCCGCGAGGACGCCAACACCCGCGGCAGGATCAACGGCGTCCACGGGGCCGCCTAGTTCAGGGCGGCAGCCAGCCGCCGGCGGTGCTCGGCCGCGAGTGGGTCGCCTAATCCGAGGTCGGTGAACACCGCCACCATCAGGCGCCGGATCAGGTCGCGACGGTCCGGATCCTGGGTGGCCCGAATCGCGACCTGGAGCGCGTCGAGACCCGCTCCCGTGTCACCTTCATCGAGGGCCGCGAGTGCGCGCTCGAGATCGCCGCCATCCCCATTGGCGTCGGCCGACGCCTCGAGGTCGAGACGCGCGAGCAGGCCAGAGCCCACGAAGTCATCAACGAGATTCGCAAGCAGCGCCCTGGCCTCGTCCGTGTCGCCTCGGGTGATCAGGATCCGGGCAAGGCCGACCGCGGCATCGCGATGGCTGGGGTCCGCCGCAAGCGCTGCCCGAAGCGACTCCTCGTCACCGCCCAGCGCAAGTTCGTCGGCTTCGGTCGGCAGGAGGGCGTCGAGAAAGCTCGCAACCCGGTCCGGCGGCAGCGCGCCGGTGAACTCGCTTGCAACCTTGCCGTCGCGAAACGCCTTGACAGCAGGGATTCCCTGGACCCCAAAGGCCTGGGCGAGCGTCTGATTGGCGTCGACATCCACCTTTGCCAGCTCTACTCGTCCATCGCGGGAGCGAACGGCCGCCTCAAGCGCGGGCCCGAGTTGCCGGCACGGCCCACACCATTCAGCCCAGAAATCAACGACGACGGGCAACTCGCGCGAGCGCTCGACGACCTTCGTCTCGAACTCGGATTCGGATACGTCGAAGATCACCGGATCGAGGGTAACGGGGAACCGATCTCTGGGGTCACAAACACAGTCGCCCATACTCAGTCAATGGCGGAATCGCTTCGCGGCAAGCTCTTGATCGCATCACCGGCCCTCGTGGACCCGAACTTCGATCGCACGGTTGTGCTTTTGACCGACCACTCCGCCGACGGTGCAATGGGAATCATCCTGAATCGCCCGGCCGCGGCCCCCGCCGCTGATTTGGTTCCCGACTTCGCCGATATCGCGGGGGAGGAGCCCCTGTTTGTCGGCGGCCCGGTGCTGCCCGAGGCCGTCGTCCTGCTCGCCGAGTTCGCCGATCCAAGTGCGGCCGCCTGGATCGTGGTTGCCGATGTCGGCCTGGCTGCAGCGGACACCGACTTCGAGGAATTGGCTCCGGCGGTGCGCCGTGGTCGCTTTTATGCGGGCCACTCGGGGTGGGAGGCGGGACAGCTCGAGGCGGAGATGAAGTCCGAGTCGTGGATCGTCGAAGCGCCCATGCCAGCCGAACTTTTCCCTGAGGACCCCGATTCACTGTGGGCCGACGTGTTGGCCCGAATGGGCGGTCAGTACTCCCTGATCTCGCGAATGCCCGAGGATCCGAGCCAGAACTAGACGAGCGCTACGGTTCCTGCCATGAGCCCGCAATCCACTCAAACCTCGCTACCGGAACTCGGCGCCCAGGCCGACGCACTTGCCGCGGGAGCGGTGAGCTCGCTCGAGCTCGTCAACCAGGCCCTTGGGCGAGTCGACGCCACGCAGGCAACGCTGAATGCGTTTCGCTGCGTCCGGGCCGCTGCAGCCCGTGCGGAGGCCGAGGCCGCGGACGAGCGCCTCCAGGCTGGAGATCGGTTGCCACTGCTGGGCGTCCCGGTCGCGATCAAGGACGACACGGACTTAAGCGGCGAGACGACCGCGTTCGGGTGCGCCGGCACGTTCGAGCCAAAGTCAAACGATGCGGAGGTCGTGCGCAAGCTCCGCGCTGCCGGCGCGATCATCGTCGGCAAGACCAACACGCCCGAGCTGGGGCAGTGGCCATTGACCGAGGGGCCCGCCTTTGGTGCGACCCGCAACCCATGGAACAAAGAGCACTCACCGGGCGGGTCAAGCGGGGGGTCCGCTGCGGCGGTGGCGGCCGGCCTGGTGGCGGGCGCCGTCGGCTCCGATGGGGGTGGCTCGGTCCGAATTCCGGCTGCTTGGACCGGGCTGGTCGGAATCAAGCCACAGCGAGGCCGGATCTCAACCTGGCCTGACCCCGAGGCATTCAAAGGCCTTACGTGCCTCGGCCCGCTCACGCGGACCGTTGGCGACGCCGCCCTCATGTTGGACGCAATGGCAGGCAACCACGCGGCGGATCTTCACCGTCCGCCTGCGCCTGGCGAGCCCTACGCCGACGTCGCACGGCGGCGTGACCCGGGCCGGCTGCGAATCGCGATCTCGTTCCGGGCCCCCTGGAGCGGCGTTTCGGCTCACCTCGACGGCGAGGTTCGGGCGGCGGTTGTGCGAATCGGCGAAGTCTGCGCGAGCCTGGGACACGAGGTATTCGAGGAGGATCCCGTCTACGGGCCAATCGGCCTGACGTATGTGCCGCGAGGGACGGCAGGGGTCCGCGAGTGGACGCAGCGCATGGCCGAGCCGGACAAGCTCGACGAGCGTACGCATGGGGCGGCGCGCATGGGTCGCATCTTTGGCGGCCCGATCCTGGCCGCGGCCCGAGCGGCCGAGCGGCCGCTACAGGCGCTGGCCGGCCGGATATTTCGCAATGCCGACGTCGTACTGACGCCGACGACAGCGACGCCACCGCCGACGATCGGCCACATCGACGGGATTGGCGGCTGGGAGACCGACAAACGCGTCCTGGCGGCCGTTCCGTATGCGTGGGCCTGGAACGTGCTTGGTTGGCCGGGAATCAACGTGCCCGCGGGACTGACGAGCGCCGGACTGCCAACCGGTGCACAACTGCTGGGCCCTGCCAATTCCGAGGCACGGTTGATTGCGCTGGCAGGGCAACTGGAGGACGTCGAGCGCTGGCACGAGCGCAGGGCACCCCTGGCTGTGCGTGCCTAGGTTTACATAAGAAGGATTATCGAGCATTGCTTCAGGCACAGCCCGGCCACGGGGCTCGGACACCGCTTTGAGGGGCCGATATGCCCCATCGCCCACAGGCGAGCTGCATCTGGGGAACCTTAGAACCGCTCTGATTGCCTGGCTTTGCTCACGGTCCTCCGATTCCGGATTTCTACTGCGAATCGAGGACCTCGACAGCGAGCGTGTGCGCGAGGAGCACCTGGCGGGTCAAATTCGTGACCTCCGAGCGCTGGGGATCGATTGGGATGGCAAGCCGACGCGGCAATCCGAGCGGCTGGATCTGCATGCGGATGCCCTTGAGCGTCTGCGCACCATGGATCGGCTCTATCCATGCTTTTGCTCGCGCCGTGAGGTCCGCGAAGCGGCGTCCGCGCCACACGGCCCGGAACGGGTCTTGTACCCAGGCACCTGCCGCCACCTAGCCGCGGCGGCCGCGGACCGCCGGATCGCCGCCGGCGAGCCGTTCGCGCTGCGGCTGCGCTCCGAACAGGCCCAAGTTGACATAACCGACGCACGGCACGGGCCCTACCGTGCCGTGGCTGACGACATCGTCGTGCGCCGTCGCGACGGCGCCGTTGCCTACAACCTTGCGGTTGTCGTCGATGATGCCGACCAGGGAATTGAAGAAGTCGTGCGCGGCGATGACCTCCTCGCCAGCACCGTTGACCAGGCGTTGCTCTACGACCTGCTTGGCGTTCCCCGCCCCCGCTTCTTCCACGTCCCATTGGTGGTCGGTCCGGACGGCGAGCGCTTGGCCAAGCGCCACGGCGGAACGAGCCTGGCCGCCCTGGCCGCAAGGGGAATCGGCGCCGACCGCGTCCGCCGAATGCTTATCGCAAGCATTGGCTACCCCGAAACTGACGAAGGTGCAACGCCCGAAGCCTTGATCGAGCGGTTCCGGCGCGACGCGTTGCCGATCGATCCCTGGCTACCTGACCTCTTCTAGGCAGCTCGCTATATCGGCTAGCACCGAGTCCGTCAGCGCCGTTGCCACTCGTTTGCTGGACGGCAACAACCCAATGGTGATTGAGTCTTTGACGGCCACCAATGGGGCGCTCAAAGCGGCCCCAGCATCCCCAGCCTTCCCGAGTCTTGTGGTCAGCTCGCCGAGGGCAACCCCAGCTTCGGCGCTGAACTTCTCAGCCGCTGCAGCGTCGTCCAGGACAAATAGGTAAACGAGGCTGCCATCCCCGTTTCTGACTCCAAAGAACTCGGAACCGGCGCGATCGGCCGCAGCCTGGACCTCGTGCGCGGGCGCCTTGACCGGGCTGTAGTCGCCGCGATTCGGGCCGCCAGCCACGATGCACCGTTTGAATGGCTGCGCTTCAACGGGACCCGAGGAAGTTGCGGGGCCGGGCCGATCGGCGTCTCCGCCGCAGCCGGTCAACGCGGCAACAACAAGGGCATAAACTAGGCAGGAGCCGCCGGTGCGCCTGCCCGCTGCACTGGTCGTGCTGCGGGTCACGAGCGGCCGAACAGCCGGCCGATGCGGCTGTTCTTAAGGGCGTCGCCCGCGCCGCCCGGCGGCGGGCCAAGTTCCCCGGCGGCTGCGGCGTCAATGTTCAACTCGACGGCCCGCTCGAAGGTCCGCTGGACCTCCGGCCCGTCCACGAATCGAATCACGCCCTTGGCGTCCTCGAAGACGATTCCGTCGAGGATATGTTCGCGCCGATTGTCGAGGACCCGAACGACGCTGCCGACGCGGACGCCATCGGCGCCGTAAATCGGGGTGTCCCGGCTCACGGTCGCGTAGTGAATGGCCACCCCGTCGTCACGTTCGCCGCTCATGCGATCGACTCGATCGTGGCCGGCGACCCGAGCCACTCGACCAGGTGTTCATATACGCGGGGGTCGTTGAGCAATTGAAAGTGGCTTGCGCCCTGGATGTGGCGATTGTCCCCAGCTGGTTCGCCGCTCGCGGTTAGCGGGCCCCCGGCGCTCTCGCGGCGCACCAATACGTCACCGAACACCGTCGCAACCGGGTGCTGCTCGCCGGCCGTCAACCCGCCGGAAACGAAGTGATAGGCGATTCCCGGGATCGGATTTTGAGGCAACGAGTGGTTTTGCAGACGCTCGTGCGGGTCGCGATCGACCCAATCCTCGTCGCGGAGGTAGCCGAAACGTAGATCGCGGATTCCGGCGCTTCGCAGCTCGAGGAAGTCGGCAAACGGACGCGCTTCCGGCAGCTTGCGCATCCACCAACCGCCGACATTGACCGCCTTCTCAAGCCAGGAGCCTGTGTTGGGCGCGGCCAAACAGACGACGTGCTCTACCATGCGGATCCACCTGCGGTCGGCTTCGTCGGCTTCGTGACAGGCGCTGCGCGCCACCAGCCCGCCCATCGAATGCCCGACCAGCGCGACCTCGGTGACCTCGACGGGCCACTCGCGGACCAAGTCCTCCAGCAGCCAGGAAAGGCGACGGCCGTTCTCCGAGATGTGGAGGCCGCTGTTGTAGCGCAAATACAGCGCCGTGAAGCCCAGATCGTCGCCCAGGCGCGCGCCGTAGGTTCGCGGTGGAGTCTCGCCACCGTCCGGTTCGCGATCAGGGTCCGAACGGGTTCCAAGCCACCACCCCTCCTCGGCCTCGCACAGGCCGTGCAAAAAGAGCACCAGCCTGCTTGTTGGCTGCCGGTACTCCCGCGCCAATGCCTCGCGCATGATCGGCACGTCCCGCCCGGGCTTTCGCAGGGCCATCGCCATCGCCAGCGCGCTGCCCCCCTCCTCCAGGCGATCGCCGATCAAGCCGTTGATTGCCGCTTGGGCGCCGCGGCCAAAACGCGATTCGCTGACGCTTGCCCACTCCTCCTCCCCACCGACCAAACCCGCCGCCCGCGAGATCCCGGTCCCCAGCAGATTGCTGCCGGTCCGCAATCCGGCGTACACCCCGTCCGCAATCGAGTCGTGCGCCCGTCGCGTGACGGCGGCCACAGGCCCGCCGATCGGCGCAACCGTCTCGAATACCCGCCCGGCCACGCCCGCGTGAATTCCAGCCACCGTGCTGATCAGCACCTTGTCTGCGTACTCGCCGGCAAGAGCGCCCAGCGCCTCCAACTCATGATCAGGCATCGTCTGCGGACGATAGCGTCGTGGGCCATCCAGGCATCGCCAGCGACGGACCTTCGGCAGATGGTTTACATAACAACGATCCGGATGGCGAACCGACCATGCTCACCCCTCCAAACGTGTCGCTACGGCCGGCTCGGCGCAAAACGCCGCAATCTCGTGCGATAGCTTGCCGCCCTGCCAGGCCATTGGCGATTCGTCCTTTGCCTCGCCCACCATGCGCGCATCGGCCAGTTCCTCGCACCAGCGAACGGCAACCTCGTACGGGTGTCCAGGATCCGCCGCGTCATGGCTCGCAACCACGAGCACTGGCAGCGTCACCGCGGCCAGCGTCCCCAATCCGACGAAGGGCAGCGAAGCCGTTACCTCCCGAAGTGCCTGCGCGACCGCCCCCAGATCTTTGTGCAGGCTGAGCCGGCGACGGGTAAGGGCGATCAGGCGCTCACGCCATTGTGGGTCAAGCGAACCGTCGTCATAGGCCGCAATGAAGCCGTCCACCCCGCCGCCCTCAAGCCCTTCCGAAAGCCGCTCCCAGTACTCCAGCGTCGCCGCCGGGGTGGGCTCACCCCGAGCGACGGGGCCAATCACGACAAGTGCAGCGACCCTGTCAGGCCGGCTCAGCGCAAATGCAGTGGCGGTATGCGCGCCCATCGAGTGCCCGGCAAGCACGACCGGCCGATCGGGCGAGACCGCGTCAATGACCGAGCCCATGTCTTCGACCAACTCCGCGTAGCTGTAGCCGGCGCCATGCGCGGCCGGATCCGACTCGCCATGTCCGCGAGCGTCGTAGCGAGCGACCCGGAAACCACCGCGCTCGAGCGCCGATGAGCCGTGGGTCACATAGCTGCGGACCGCCGTCAGTCCGTGCGCTTGTACGACGAGGGGACCATCGCCCGCGAGGTCGCCTCGCAGCGCGTTGCCATCCGCCGGGATTGCCTCGAACGCGACTCGGTCCAAAACTGGGTCAGCCCTCTTCGACCGTGATTGAGCGAATCACGACCGGTTCCACTGGAGCTTGCGATTGACCGGAAGGATCACCCTGGCCGGCGATGCTTTGAACGACATCGAAACCCTCGCTGACCACACCTGCAACCGCGTAGATCGGCGGCAGGCCGGCGTCGGCAGCGGTGACGATGAAGAATTGGCTCCCCGATCGCCCGGGGGGCTCGACCTCGGTCTTTGCCATCCCGACGACGCCACGCGTATACGCCGTTCCAGCTGGCGGCGCCTCGTCAACCGAGTAGCCAGGGCCGCCCGTTCCAGTTCCGCCCGGATCGCCACCCTGAATGACCGGGGGCGCGAGCGCGACGCGCCACGCCGTGTTGTCGTACACGCCGTTTTCAGCCAGATACGCAAACGAAGCCGCGGTCTTGGGGTTGTCCTTCGTATCCAGCGCGATCTCGAACGTGCCGCAACTCGTCTCGACGACGGCCGTGAGCCGATTTGCGCTTGGCCTAGTCGGCGGTGGATCGAGTGAAACGCTCTTCGCCGGAGGGGTCTGTACCGCTTCGCAGTCGCCGCTTTCGGCCGTTGCACTCGGAACCTTCTCGTCGTCACCCCCGCACGCCATCAGCGCCGCCGCGGTCGCGATTAAGAGGACTGTCGCCGAAACACGCACGCGCGCTAGGCTAGCCGCCAGAGTGGGATGATGCGTTAAGTGGACTCTGGGGGCTCGAACCAAAGCAGGATCCCCGCGCGCAGAATGATCATCGGGCGCGCGGCCAATCATGCCGTGGCACGCATGCCTGGCCTTTGGCCACTCCTGAGGAATCCGATGCGCCGGTTCTTTGACCGCTCCGCGGCGGAATGGGACGAGCAGACGCAAGCGGGATCCGTCGCGCACCTGGCCGCACTCGCGGCAGGCTTGCTGCACGTATCCCCCACTCCGGAGCGGGCCCTCGACATCGGGACGGGAACCGGCGAGGTAGCGCTGCTTTTGGCACGCGAATTTCCCCAGGCCAGGGTTCGTGGTGTTGATATTTCCGAATCGATGATCGCGCAGGCAAAACGAAAGGTCGGCCTTGACCCGCAGGGCCGGATCGCGTTCCGGATCGGTGACGCTTCGGACCTGCCCTGGGACGATCAATCGTTCGATCTGGTCACCCAGCTCAACGTGCCGCCGCACTTCGCGGAAGTTGCGCGCGTCCTGCGACCCAGCGGCACCGTCGTGGTCGGCGCCAGCTGGGGCCGCGACACGCCCTTCTACACCTCCCAGGGCGTTCTGGTTCGCAACTTCGATCGCGTCGGGATCAGCGAGCACGCAACCGGAACCGCTGAAGGCGGCACATTCTGGGTCGGGCGCCGCCGGCCCTGAGCGGTAAGGACGCCCGCTCAGAATAGATTTGAACGGTAGATGACTGGCCCTCCACACCTTCTGCTGGTCAACCCCTCGGCAGGCGGTGGCCGCGCCGGCAAGCTCGTCGCAACTGCACGGGCCGCGCTTCGGGACGGTGGCGTCGAGCACCAGCTCATCCTCACCAAGGGCCTGGAACACGGGCGCAGCGCCGCACACGATGCCGCCGCGCACGGTCAAACCGTCATCGTCATGAGTGGCGACGGACTGATCGGCCAGGTCGGCGGAACCCTCGCCGACATCCCCCAGGCACGGATGGGTGTGATTCCCGGGGGCCGCGGCAACGACTTTGCCCGGGTGCTGGGGATCCCCAATGACGTTGAAGAAGCCGCGGGGATCGTTGCCGCGAATCAGACTCGAACGATCGACGTTGGCGTGGTCAACGGCAAGCGGTTCCTTTGCATCGCAAGCTGTGGCTTCGACTCGGACGCCAACCGAATCGCCAACGATTCGCGAATGCGAGGGCCGCTCGTCTACGCCTACGCCGGAGTCAGGGCCCTGATCGGCTGGAAGCCGGCACGCTTCGAGCTGACGCTCGACGGCGAGCCGCTGATCGTCAGTGGCTATACCGTGGCCGCCGCCAACAGCAAGGCATACGGGGGCGGAATGTTCCTTGCGCCCGATGCTCATCTCGACGACGGGTTGCTCGATGTCGTGATGACGGCCCACGTCTCGAAACTGCGTTTCTTGAGTGGCCTTCCGTCCGTATTCAAAGGCGAGCATCTGGCCAAGCCGGAGGTGAGTGTCCGGCGCTGTCGCGAGTTGCGGATCGAGGCCGACCGGCCATTTGACATCTACGGCGACGGTGACGCGATCGCGAGCCTCCCTGCGACGGTCAGCGTGCTGCCGGGCGCGCTTGACGTGATCGCCCCGCCGATGGCTCCACAGTGACGGCCCTGGGCCCATGGTTTCGGATCAGGCGCTCGCTCGCTCGCGGATTGGGGGGCCTCAGCCGCCGCAGCGGACGCGGTGGCGGAACGACCCTGCCAGGGCGAGCATTGCTGAAGATCGCGCCTGACGCGATCGAGCGACTCGCATCGCGGCTGACGGACGGCTCGACGATCATCAGCGCGACCAACGGCAAGACAACGACGGCCGGGATGCTCGCCTCGGCCCTCGCGGAATCGGGACGCCATCCGATCCACAACCGCGCGGGCTCGAACATGAGCTGGGGCGTTGCGACAGCGCTGCTGGAACAAACGGGTACGGAGGGACTCTTCGAGGTTGACGAGGCATGGCTGCCGGCGATGAGCACCGCGCTCGACCCTCGGCTGATCGTTCTCGGCAACCTGTTTCGTGATCAACTCGACCGCTACGGCGAGCTCGAAAGCCTGGCCGACGAATGGGCGGCGCTGGTCGCCCGTCGCCCAGAACAGGGCCTTGTACTGAACGCCGACGATCCCCTCATCGCCGACCTCGGCCGCGATCCTGATCTGGACCGTCGTGTCGGGGTCACGTTCTTTGGCGTTGAGGACAACGCTCAGGCGCTGCCCGAGCTACAACACGCCCACGACGCGAAGCATTGCCGGCGCTGCGGCGCGCCCTACGCCTACGATCGAGCGTTCCTCGGCCACCTGGGCCACTATCGCTGCCCAAGCTGCGGCGCCGACCGTCCCGTTCCGGACGTGGCCGCAACATCAGTGCGGCTTGACGGAATGAAGGGCTCAAGAGTCACAGCCACAACTCCCGCGGGCGAGGTCAGTTTTACGCTGCCACTACCCGGCCTCTACAACGTCTACAACGCACTTGCGGCGCTTGCCGCCGCCCTGCGCCTCGGAGTAACCCCGCAACAGGCGGTCGCAGGCCTTGAGAGCGTTGAGGCCTCCTTTGGTCGAGTCGAGACGATCTCCGTCGATTCGACGGCCGTGTCCATCCTCCTGATCAAAAACCCGGCCGGCACCAACGAAGTGCTCCGCACGCTTGCGCTCGAGGCAGAGCGTCGCGGCGATGCAAACAAGATCCACGTGTGGGCCGCGCTCAACGACGGCATCGCCGACGGCCGCGACGTCTCGTGGGTCTGGGATGCGGACTTCGAGTTTTTAGCGGGCAGGGTGGATCGGGTTACCTGCGCCGGCACGCGGGCCGCTGAGCTGGCGCTGCGCCTGAAATACGCTGGAGTTGAACCGGGGCTGATCCAGATCTCGCCGACGATCGAGACATCTCTTGACGCCGCGATCGCAGCGGCCGACGGCTCGCTGTTTGCCCTGCCCACCTATACCGCGCTGCTCGAGCTTCGGACCATGCTCGCCCAGCGTGGCCTGGTCAAGGCCTACTGGGAATGAGGACGACGCTCGACAACACCCGCCTCGAGGTCATCTGGCATGACGTCGAGTGCGGTGCCTATGCCGATGACCACGAAATCTGGGCAGCGCTGGCCGAGGCCGCGCGTGCCCCGGGTGTGCTGGAGATCGGGTGTGGAACCGGCCGCGTTGGACTTGACCTGGCACGACGAGGCCATTCGGTGCTTGGCATCGACCGCGAGGCTGCATTCGTCGCGACTGCAAGCTCGCGCGCCGCCGAGCACGGCCTCGACCGGTTCCGGGCCATGACTGCCGATGCCAGGGAGTTGACGATCGAGGATCGCTTCGGCCTTGCCGTTTTGCCGATGCAGCTACTGCAGCTCTTTGGGGAGCGACACGACCGCGCCCGGCTACTGCTCGCTGCACGCAGGCACCTTGTTTCAGGTGGGCACCTCGCCGCAGCGATCATCGAAGGCGCTCCGTTGGCTGGGCGGGTCGGCAGCGAGTATGAGTCAGCGCTCCCCGATGTCGCGGAGATCGATGGCTGGGTGTACTCGAGCCTGCCGCTTGAGGTATCTGTGGCAGGGGACGAGATGGTTATCACCAGGCTGCGGCAGGTAGTCGCACCAGGCGGTGATTTGTCGGAGTGCGTCGATCGCACCCGACTTGCGGTTCTGACCAGCGCGGAGCTCATTTCCGATGCCGCTGAGATCGGCCTTGATTGCGTCGCCAGCCACGCGATCGCCGACAGCCCGGACCACGTGGGCTCCACCGTGCTCGTGATGGAGGCGCGATGAGCACGCTGCGCCTGCTCACGCTCTATCCGGAGCAGATGAACATCTATGCCGACCGCGGCAACATCCTCTTTCTCAAGCGCCGTTGCGAGTGGCGGGGAATCACGTTCGAACACTCCGCCGCCGGTCCCGGGGACGCAATCGACGCGGGTGCCCACGACCTGATCTACATCGGCGGCGGTCAGGATCGCGACCAGCGGCTCGTGGCCGCGGATCTCGTCGCCACCAAGCGCCAGGCGATTGCCGAAGCGGTCGCTGATGGCGCCGCGGTTTTGGCAGTGTGCGGCGGCTATCAACTTCTCGGCCACAGCTACCAGCTGGGCGATGAGCGAATCGAGGGACTCGGGGTCGCCGACTTGGAAACCGTCCGCGAGGCTGGACCACGTCTGATCGGCAACGTGGCGATCGATGTCGATCTGGGTTCCGGCCAACAGACGCTTGCGGGCTTCGAGAACCATGGCGGCAGGACCTATCTCGGCACCGCCGCTACGCCGCTTGGGAAGGTGCTCAAGGGACACGGAAACAACGGCCAGGACGGGTTCGAGGGCGTCCGGAAACACAACCTGATCGGCACCTACCTACATGGCCCCCTACTCCCGAAGAACGCGTGGCTCGCCGATCGCTTGATCCAGATTGCGATCGGCCGGCATCAGGGAGCTGAGCCCGAGCTTGAGTTACTCGACGACACCTTTGAAGCTGCGGCTCACGCAGGAGCCCGCGCAGCTGCCCTCGACTGATCAGCGCCCGCTCGAGCCGAACCCGGCCACGCCTCGCTCGGACAGGGTCAACTGCGGCGCCTCAATCACGGCGGCCGCGGCAAACGGCGTGATCAAGAGCTGCGCAATCCGATCCCCGACGGCCACGTCGAACGTGGCGCTCAGGTCGGTGTTGATCAACAGTACGCGGACTTCGCCCCGGTAGCCGGAGTCAATCAGCCCAGGCGAGTTGACAAGCGTCACCCCATGCTTGGCCGCAAGCCCCGATCGCGGCAAGACCAGGCCCGCATGCTCCTCCGGAATCTCCACGGCAATCCCGGTGCCGACTGCGGCGCGCTCCCCCGCTTCGAGCCTGACGCTCTCAGCCGCGTACAGATCAAGTCCCGCATCGCCCGCGTGGGCGCGGGTCGGAAGAATCGCTCCCTCGCTCAAGCGGCTGACAACGAGCTCCATCGGCCGAGGGTATCGAGCCCCTAGTGCGCGCGAGAGCCGTTGACCGCAAACTCCGCGAAGCGGTGCACAAGGGCCGCCGGAACGCGGGCCTTGACCAGGACGCCGTCGGCACGCTCAGACCGCTTGAGGTCGCCAGCAAGCTCGTAGAGCTCGGCCAGCCGGGCGCCTTCGGCGTACGGGACCAGCAACTCCATCTCCGTCAGCGTACGGTCGAACTCGGCCGCGATCCTGTCGCGCAGCTCGTCCATGCCCTCCCCGGTGTGGGCCGAGATGCCCACAACGTCGGAACGACCAACCAGGAGGCGCTGGCGCTCATCGTCGTCCAGCAAATCGATCTTGTTGAAGACCAGCAAGCGGGGCTGCTCCGACGCACCCATTTCCTCGAGCACGGATTCGACCGCCGCGATCGACCCAGCCCGGGCGCCATCGTCCTCGGATGCGTCAACCACGTGGACGATCAGGTCGGCCAGGCGGGTTTCCTCAAGAGTGGCCTTGAACGCGCTCACCAACTGATGCGGGAGCTTGCGAATGAAGCCGACCGTGTCGGTCACCAGGTACGGCCGGCCATCGTGCTCGTATTGCCGCGTCGTCGGGTCAAGGGTCTCGAAGAGCCTTGACCCAACACTGACGCCCGCGCCCGTCAGGGCGTTCAAGGTCGTTGACTTGCCGGCGTTTGTGTAGCCGGCGAGGGCCACGGCGGGGACGGCTGCTGACTCACGGCGTGTCCGCATGGTCTCGCGACCGCGTTCGAGCTTTTCAAGGCGCCGTCGCAGCGCGGTGATGCGGTCGCGGGCCAAGCGTCGGTCGGTCTCAATCTGGGACTCGCCCGGACCTCGCGTACCGATGCCTCCATCCATGCGTCCGGCGCCCAGGCGTTCGAGGTGGGTCCACAGGCCCCGCATGCGGGCGAGGTTGTATTGCAGCTGGGCGAGTTCCACTTGGAGTTTGCCCTCAGCCGAATGGGCGTGGTCGGCAAAAATGTCGAGGATCACGGCAGTCCGGTCGATCACGGGCGTATCGAGGGTGGCCTCCAAGTTGCGCTCCTGGCGTGGCGCAAGCTCGTCATCGCAGGCGACCACGTTCGCCCCCGACTCGGCGATCAGCGCCTTCAGCTCCTCAAGCTTGCCGCGCCCGAAGTAGCGATCTGGATCGGGATCGGCACGGACCTGGACCAGCTCAGCCGCCGTCGCCACTCCAGCGGTCCGCAGCAGCTCCTTGAGCTCAGCAAGGGGATCGGCGCCGTCGCCTCCGGGATCGGGCAGGGCGCCAATCGCTACCGCGCGCTGGCGGGCGCGGCGGTTTTGCACGCCAGCCCCATTCGCAGCGTCTGACTCCGCCGTCCGGCCGTTGCGTCCTCGCTCCTGCACCCGATCGATTGTAGGACGATGCGAAAGTCCGCCCGCGCGCGGGCACTCAACGGCCGGTACCGCGCATCCTCAGCGTTTCAGCCAGCTAGGGTCTGCGCCGCAGTGAAGGTCTTTCTTACCGGCGGAACGGGATTCATCGGCGGCCATGTCGCCGGTTTGCTGCGCGCCCGGGGCGACAGCGTCGTCGCGCTCGTGCGGACCCCTGCGAAAGCGGCTGAGCTTGAGCGCCTTGGCGTTGAACTCGTGCCTGGCGCCATCGACGACCGGACCGCTTTGGCCGCCGCGATGGTGGGCGTGGACGCCGTGATCCATGGCGCGGCCATCTATGAGGTAGGCGTCGCCGAGGGCCGCCGCAAAGCGCTGCAAGCCGCAAACATCGAGGGCACGCGCAACGTGCTCGGTGCCGCCCTCGACGCAGGCGTTCGTCGCTCCCTTTACGTATCAACGGTCGGCGCGTTCGGAAACACCCATGGCAAGGTCGTTGACGAGAGCTATGAGCACCCCGGCCACGAGTTCAGCTCCTACTACGAGGAGACGAAGTACCGCGCTCACCAGGTTGCCAAGGAGCTGATCGATGCTGGACTGGCGTGCGTGATCGTCCAGCCCACTGCCGTTTACGGCCCCGATGACCATTCCGCGATCGGTAAGCAAATCCTTGACTTCGCGCGGGGTCGCATGCCCTTTGTGCCGTTTCCGAACCTCGGACTCAACATGGTCCACGTCGAGGACGTTGCCGCGGGGATCGTCGCGGCCCTGGACCGGGGCCGCGACGGCGAGGCTTATGTCCTTGCCGGCGACAACCTCACGATGCGAGAGCTAATGGACGAGGTTGCCGACGTCGCCGGCACGCGCAAGCCCATCGCCAACGTGCCAACGGCAATCCTCAAGGCGCTCGCGCCCTTCGGGCCGATCATCGGCAAGCTCGCGGGGCAGCCGCCGAACATGCGTGAGCTGATTTCAGCCTCCGACGGTGTCACGCTGTGGACCACGGCCGCCAAGGCCGGGGAAGAGCTTGGGTTCGAGTCACGGCCGCTCGCGGATGGCCTGCGCCAAACCCTCACAGGCGAGGGTGTCGGCCAAGGCTGACCTACTTGGTGAGGTGCTTGCGCATCCGCTCGACGGCTTCGCTGATCAACTCGTCCGGCGTCGTCAGCGAGATGCGAAAGAAGCCCTCCCCGGAAGGTCCGTACATCGACCCCGGTGAGACGATCACCGCCGCTTCTTCGAGTGCCAGCTCGGCAAAGCTGGTCGAGGTGTGCTCGTCAGGCACCGGAGCCCAAACGTAGATCGTCCCCTTTGGCGCTTCGACCTGAACGCCGATATCGCGCAGGGCGGCGACGACGAGGTCCCGGCGACGTGCGTAAACGGCGTTCATTGCCGTCACCGGCTCCGATCCTCCGTTGAGCGCCGCCACGCCCGCCAGCTGGACCGCTTCGAACAGGCCCGAATCGACGTTCGTCTTCAGGCGCCAGTAGGTCTGGATTGCATCCGCGTTGCCGAGAACGGCGGCACACCGCCAGCCGGTCATGTTGAAGCCCTTTGAAAGCGAGAAGACTTCGACGCCTACCTCCTTGGCGCCCGGCGTGGCGAGGAAGCTGGGGGCTACATATCCGTCGTAGGTTGTCTCCGAATAGGCGTTGTCGTGCACGACCAGGATCTCGTGCTCCCTGGCCAACTCGACCACCCGCTCGAAGAGTCCATCGGGCGCGACCGCTCCGGTTGGATTGTTCGGGTAGTTGAGGAACATGAGTCGGGCACAGCTGAGCGCCTCGTCGCTGATCGCGTCAAGGTCAGGCGCGAATCCGAGCTCGGGCACGAGCGGCAGCACCTCAGGCGTGGCGCCGGCAAGAATCGGGCCGCCCGTGTAGACCGGATACCCGGGATCCGAGGCCAAGGCGACATCGCCTGGGTCCAAGAAGGCGAAGCAAAGGTTGTAAATGCACTCCTTGGCACCAATTGCGGGGATGACCTCGGATTCCGGGTCAATCGCGACCCCGAACCTGCGGTCATAGAAATCGCTGAAAGCCCGGCGAAACTCCTCGCGGCCGCGGTTGGACGGGTAATGGTGGGTTGACGGGTCGGCGATCGCCGCTTCCATCGCAGCCACGATGTGCGGGTAGGTGGGCGTATCCGGATCGCCGATCCCGAGGCTGATGACATCGATCCCTGCCGCGCGCTTGGCCGCCACCTTACGTTCAAGTTCCGCGAACATGTAGGGCGGCATCGCCTCAAGGCGCTTGGACGGATCGGTCAGGGACATGGTTCCTTTCGGGGCTGCCTGCGGGTTGCGTGAGGGTATCTAGGCGTCGGCCAGGCGTTGAATGAGCTCCGCTGCAAACTCGCCGCGGTACACCGGGCTTGCCGTGCCCGTAAGCGTCACGTCAAGCTCCGCCGAAACATCGACGGTCAGCTCGCCGCCGTCGAGGATCACGTCGAAGGGACCCCCGGCGCCGGCTAGGTAGGCAGCCACCGCCGCACCCGAGGCACCCGTGCCGGACGACAGCGTCTCCCCCACCCCGCGCTCATAGATCCGCGCGCGTATCCGCGAACCCTCGACTCTGGTGAACGAGACGTTGGTTCGATTGGGAAACAGATCCCGGTCTCCCTCGATGGCGGGGCCAAGCGCGGCAAGGTCAAGATCATCAACCTCGTCGCCGACCTCGATCACGCACTGCGGATTACCGACGTTGACGTGCCGAAAGCTCCAGGTACGACCGCCCGATGTAATGGTGCCCGAACCGTCGGGCGGTCCATCGGGATAATCGTTGGAAGCGGTGGTTGCCCGCCCGATCGCCATGGCGACGCGATCTGGGCCCAGGATCGTTGGCAGCACGGGCCCTGCTTTGGTGATCACGCTGAAGCTGTCCTCTGCCGTCCAGCCCGACGCCCGCAGGTAAAGGACCGCCTCGCGGGCACCGTTACCTGAGAGCTCGGCCTCGGATCCGTCGGGATTGAAGATCCGCAGCTCGGCGACATGGACCGGGTCGTCAGTCTCGGCCAGCAGCAAGATCCCATCTGCCCCGACGCCGAAGTGCGGCTCGCAGATCAGCTGGATTCGCCTTGCCGTCAGCTCGAACGGCAGGGCCGCCGCCTCGACGATTGCGTAGTCGTTGCCAAGTGCCTGCCACTTCTCAAAGCGCATCGAGCGAGCCTAATGGTCCAGGGCGGCGAGGATCTCGGCGGCAACCTGATCGTCGTCCCGGCCCGCGCGGTCGATGGTGCTCACGCCCGGCATTCGGCGCATCCAGGTCAACTGCCGACGGGCGAAGGCGCGCTGCGCGCGCTTCATCCCCTCGATATCGCCCTCGAGCAGTTCCGCAAATCCAATCGCAGCCCTTGCCGTTCGCGAGATGCCGGCGGTACTCGCCCGCGCGACCTCGCCCGCGGCTCCCGCCGCGACCATCGCGTCCACCCGGCGATCGATACGCGCGTGCAACTCACTGCGCTCCACCACAAGACCAGCCAGCATCGTTGGGTGGCGCAACCGCTCCGTCCACAGCCCTTCCGAGGACGCGTGCGGCGCAATACCCAGGCGAATCAACGCCGTCACCCGGGCAACGCGTTTGGCGTCATTCGGGTGGACGCCGGACGCGAGCTCCTCAGGCAGCTCCGCATGGAGGGCGTCGCTTCCGCGCGAATCGATATCCCGCTGGACCTCGTCGCGCACCACCGCCGGAAGCGGCGGGCGAAGATTGAGGGGAGCAAGGGCGGCGCGCAGGTAAAGGCCCGTTCCCCCGACCACGATCGGCCGGCGGCCAGCTTCGAGCAGGGCGTCGATCCGGGGGTGTGCGAGCTCGACGAAGCGCCCGACAGAGAACTCCTCATGCAAGGCTGCAATTCCGATCAACTCGTGCTCAAGGGCGGCGCGTTCCTGCGGCGAGGGGGCGCCGCTGATCAGCTCCAAGCCGCGATAGACCTGAATTGCGTCGCAGCTGATCGCAACGGGGTCCTCGCCGCGCTCCCGAAGCGCGGTCGCCAGTGCGACTGCCACCCCTGTTTTCCCTACCGCGGTCGGCCCGAAGATCGCGACGACTTGCACGTGATGCTCCCGCGACGGCCGACTAGCCGATCCGGCTCAATAGGCGTTCGTGCCCGAGGAGGGTCTGCGAGGTGGCGCTCTCGATTTCGACCTCGACGAACTCGCCAGGGACGCCAGTACCCTCGAAATTGACCGCCTTGTTGTGGCGCGAGCGACCCCGCAACCTGGACGCGTCGGTGCGGCTCGTGCCCTCCACAAGGACGTCAACCGTCCGGCCGACAAAGCGCTGGGCGCGCTCCCGTGCGTTGCGCTGAACCGCCTCCACCAGCCGTTCCATTCGCTCGGACTTCACCGGCTGGGAGACGTGGCCTGCGAGCTCGGCGGCCTCGGTGCCGCGGCGCGGCGAAAAGACGAAGGTGAACGCGCTGTCGTAGGCAACCGCCTCGACTACTTCAAGCGTTGCGTCAAAGTCCGCGTCGGTCTCGCCTGGAAAGCCGACGATGATGTCCGTGGTCAGGGCGCAGTCGGGAACGTGTTCGCGAATCAGGGCCACCCGATCCAGGTAACGCTCGCGCGTATAGGTACGCCGCATTGCTTTCAGGATGCGATCCGAGCCGGACTGCAACGGCAGGTGAATGTGTTCGCAAAGCGACCGACATTCGGCGTGCGCACGAACGACATCCTCCTTCATGTCCTTGGGATGCGGACTGGTGTAGCGGATCCGGTCGATCCCGTCAACGGCATCGACAGCTCGCAAGAGCTCGGCGAAGGTCGCGCGGTCTGATCCACGTAGATCCCGTCCGTAGGAGTTCACGTTCTGACCGAGCAGCGTCACCTCACGAACCCCGTCGGCGGCAAGTCGCTCCACCTCGCTGACCAACTCCGGCGCAGGTCGCGAGACCTCGCGTCCGCGAGTGGACGGAACGATGCAGTAGGAGCAAACGGAGTTGCAGCCAACGGAGATCTGAAGCCAGGCCTGATACTCCCGCGACCGCTTCATCGGCAAATGCCCAGCGAAGCCCTCAAACTCGAAATAGCCCTGCGCTCCGATCGAGTCGGTGGTCAGAAATTCAGCAAGCCGGTGGATCTGACCGGGCCCGAAGGCCACGTCAACGAAGGGAAAGCGCTCAAAGATCTCATCCTTGACCGATTGGGCCCAGCAGCCGCCAACGCCGACGACCCGCGCCGGGTCCTCGCGCTTCAGTCGCTTGGCCTGCCCGAGGTGGGCCAAGAAGCGACTATCGGCCGATTCACGGATCGAGCAGGTGTTGAACAGGATCAGATCAGCCTGTTCGCGCTCATCCGCCTGTTCGTAGCCGAGCGACTCCAGCATTCCGCGCATGCGCTCGGAATCGTGCTCGTTCATCTGACAACCAAAGGTGGTGACGTGGTAGCGCTTCACGGACACGAGCCTACGACCTGATGACCCGAAACCGCGACCCGATGTGACCCGAAAGCACTGGGATTGCCAAAGGGCAGTCCCTACTTGACGGTCAGCTGGCCTTCCATGCCCGCCTCCCGGTGACCCGGAATCGTGCAGAAGAACGCATAGGTGCCTGCGGCGAGTTTGGTCGAGGCCGTTGCGGCGTCGCCGCCGCTAACCGTGCTGCTCTCAACCACGGTCTTCCGCTGGCCCTCGATCGCGACATTGTGAGGAACCGGCGACGGATTCGTGTATGAGATAGAAACGGTGCCGGCGGCGGCCGAAAGGGAATCGGGCTCAAACACCAGGTCGCCGGCGGCGGGTGAGGACAGCTGGAGCACGTCCGTGGGCGGCTCCTTGTCAACCGGCTTTGCTTCGTCTGGGCTGGTGGGCGCGGACGGCTGCTCGGCGGTCGCCTCGGCCTCTTGCTCGGCGAAGAACTCCTCTAACTCGTGCGAGCGGTGCTCCTTCTCCTCCCGCGCAAGGCTGATCGCCCAGGCGCAAGTGGCAACCACCAAAACCGCCATCGCCGTCAGGCCCCCAAGCAGAACACCACGCGAAGCCGGAAACTTCTCCGATCGCATTCCCCCAAACGAGAGGGCGAGTGCGATCACCACGAGCGCGGCGCCGAGGACGTAGAAGAGGTCGTTCATGCGGTGGCGATCCTATCGTGTCCCGTCGGGCCTAATCGGCATACGCGGTGGCGCGACTTTCCCGGATCACGATGACCTTGATCTGCCCCGGATGCTGAGTTTCGCGCTCGATCGCCGCCGCAGTCTCCTGCGAGATGACAACGGCCTGATCGTCATCGACCACTCCTGGATCAACCACCACCCGGATCTCCCGGCCAGCCCGCATCGCGAAGACGCGCTCGACCCCGTGATGCCTGGACGCGATCTCCTCCAGCTCCTTCATCCTGCCCACATACTGTTCGAGCGAGTCGCCTCTGGCCCCCGGCCGGGCCCCCGATACGGCATCTGCTGCCTGGACCACGACCGCCTCCACGGTCTTTGGCGCAACCTCGTTGTGATGGGCCTCCATCGCGTGCGCGACGGCCTCCGCCTCGCCGTTTCGGCGCACGATCCTGGCCCCGATCAGCGCATGCGGTCCTTCGACCTCGTGCGTTACGGCTTTGCCGATGTCGTGCAAGAACGCGGCCCGGCGCGCAGTCTCAGCGGATGCGCCAAGTTCTTCTGCCAGCGTTCCGGCCAGGTTCGCGCACTCGACAAGATGATCCAGGACGTTTTGGCCGTAGCTCGACCGAAATCGAAGTTGGCCCATCAGCTTCACCAGTTCGGGATCCAGGCCGTGGACATGGGCTGCAAGCGCCGCGCGTTCGCCCTCTTCGACAAGACGACCCGCCATATCGGTCTCCGCCTGCTGATGCGTCTCTTCAATCGTCGCCGGGTGGATGCGGCCGTCGGCGATCAGGCGCTCCAGCGTGATCCGTGCCACCTCCCGCCGAACGCCGTCGAAACTGGAGAGGACGACCGCTGACGGCGTCTCATCGATGATCACGTCAACGCCCGTGACCTTCTCGAAGGCACGGATATTGCGCCCGTCGCGCCCGATGATGCGCCCCTTCATCTCATCGGACGGAAGCTCAACCAGGCGAGTCGTGGTCTCAATCGAGTGCTTGGCCGCCAACCGTTGCGTCGCCACGGCCAGAATGCTCCGCGCGCGTCGCTCGCCATCACGCCGCGCCTCATCCTCGATTTGCCGAATCTTGAGGGCGGCCTGGTGGTTGGCTTCCTGTTCGACGTCGGCGAGCAGCATCTGCTTGGCCTGGGCGGCCGTCAGGCTGGAGAGTCGCTCCAATTCGAGCCGCTGAACGCGCTTGGCCTGTTTTAGCTCGTCGCCTTGCTGAATCAGGTTGCGCTCGCGATCCTCCAACGCCTGCGCTCGTCGTTCGAGGTCCGCCTGCTTCAGTTCAATCGAGTGCTGCTCGCGCAGTGCCCGCTCCTCCATGCGGGCGATCTCTTCGCGTCTCGCGTTGAGCTCGGAGGAAACAGGACTACCGGCCGTAGCCTCCCCTCGAGCGCCCCTGGCTTCGTTGGCGTCATCGGGACGCCGCCAGGGCAAGTGCCCGGCGCCTGGTGCCATTTCAATCTCCGCTGTTCAAATATTGAGTTCATCGATTTAGGCGCAGCTCCGGCTTGCCGAAGCTCGCACCGCGATCGTACGCCGGACCGCCGGAATTGGCAAGCGCAGCAGGACTAAGAGGGCGCCCGCTGCGCCAAGCGGACCGCCTGGTATGCGACCTCGTACTCGTAACCGCGCCGCGCCAGGAACGCAAGCGCCCGTCCGCGGGCGGCGTCGTCGTCGAGTCCGTCGCCACGCTCGGCGAGCATCCGCGCCGCCCGCGCCGCCTGATCGTCGGCCGTCTCCGTCAGTGCGGCGAGCTCGGCCAGCCGCTGCTCGATGCCGCGGGTGATGAGCGTTCGCCTGATCCGCTCCGGCCCCCAGCCCCGCAGGTCCCGCTTGTCCTCCGCGTAGGCGTGGGCGAAGCGCTCGTCGTCAAGCTCTCCGATGGAGATCAGCCTGGCAAGCGCCTCCTCGACATCGGCTTCGTCCAACTCCCTTTCGACAAGCCACTCGCGAAGCTCCGCGATAGTCCGCTCTTTTCTGGACAGCGCTCCGACTGCCAGTTCGAAGGCATTGGCCCCCTCCTTGCCCATCGCAATGCTTAGGCGGCCTGGCGTTCCTCAGCCTCGGGCTCCGGCGCGGACTCAACCGCTGGCTCCGCGGGGATCGGCTCGGCCGCCTCGTCGGGAACCGCCGCAATCGGCCTGGGCGCGCGATCGACTCCCACGATCTTGAAGATCTTGGTCTCGATCTCCTGGGCAAGCTCCGGATTCTCAGCCAGATACTGCTTGGTGTTCGATCGGCCCTGGCCAAGCCGGAGCTCACCGTAGGAGAAGAACGAACCCGACTTCTGGACCAGTTCGTGCTCAAGACCCAGATCCAGCAGGCAGCCCTCGTGTGAGATTCCCTCGCCGTACTCGATATCGAACTCAGCCTGGCGAAACGGCGCCGCGACCTTGTTCTTGACAACCTTGACCCGGACGCGGTTGCCAACCGCCTCGGTGCCGTCCTTCAAGGTCTCGATCCGGCGAATATCGAGCCGCTGGGAGGAATAGAACTTGAGCGCACGCCCGCCGGGCTGCGTCTCCGGCGAGCCGAACGTGACACCAATCTTCTCGCGAATCTGGTTGGTAAAGACGCAAACGGTCTTCGCCCGGTTCAGGTTGCCGGTCAGCTTGCGGAGCGCCTGCGACATCAAGCGTGCCTGCAGCCCAACCTGGGTCTCACCCATCTGCCCTTCCAGCTCGACGCGTGGCGTCAGGGCCGCAACCGAATCGACAGCAACGACATCCACGGCGCCTGAACGAACAAGCACGTCAACGATCTCGAGCGCCTGCTCGCCGTAGTCCGGCTGCGAGATCAGGAGCTCGTCGGTGTTGACGCCGATCCTGCGCGCGTAGGCAGGATCCAGCGCATGCTCGGCGTCGATGAAGGCGCAAACGCCGCCTCGAGCTTGAGCCTCGGCGATGATGTGGTAGACGAGGGTCGTCTTACCTGAGGACTCCGGACCGAAGATCTCAACGACGCGACCGCGGGGCACGCCGCCGACGCCCAGCGCAAGGTCCAGCGCGAGGGACCCAGTTGGAATCGTGTCCACCTGCAGCGCGTTGTCGCCGCTCAGCCTCATCAAGGAGCCGGCGCCGAACTGACGGTCGATCTGGGTCATCGCGGCCTCAAGCGCCGACGCCTTAGCCTTCGATTCCTTCTCCGCCGCCTTATCCGTGGCCTTCTTGTTTGCTTCCGCCATCTTCGTAATCACCTCAATCTCCGCCGGGCCTAAGCCTTGGGCGGCAAGTCCTTTCTGGCCAGCGCCACGTACTCCGCGCCGCTGGGCCGCAAATCTGAACGGTAAACGGACACTCGGACGCCATCGAACCGGTCAAGCAGTGCCGTGGGCAGAGACGGCTTGCCGATTGGGGCGGGCGCCGAACCTGGCTGCCGCCTGGCCACCGTCACGTGGGGCCAAAAGCGGCGCAGCACCGGCGGCGCCACTTCCGCAGCCGCCAACTCCGCGGCGAGGCGCGCCTGCAGCCTGACGGCGTCGTCGCTTTCGACCTCAAGCGCAATCACCCGGGGATCGCGTCGCGGACGGCCAACCGCCGCGGGCTTGAAGCCCAGGGCGAGTGGATCAGCGGGCAGGCCCTCGACGAGGGCACAGACCCGTTCGGCCCGCGCTGGATCGCACGCGCCCAAAAAGCACAACGTGAGATGCATTGCGTTCGGGCTCGTCGGCCGCCACCCAGCGGTGCTCAGGCGGGCGCGCGCCCAGGCCCCGATGCCCTGCTCAATCGCCATCGGTAGATCGAGCGCGACAAAGAGGCGCTGGGGGCCTTGGGCGGATCCATTGCCTGACATGCAGATCAACCCTAGGGAGCCGCGCCGCACATCAAGCGCACCGTGTCCAACGAATGTGCAGCAAGTTCGCAACGTTGCGATTTCCGCGCACACATGGGCAATCGTGGTGGTATACGGTCTCGCTGCCTGCGGTGCGGCCCACCGTTTTCCGCCGGGCCCCAGGAGCTAGGAAGACCGTCAGTAAAAGGACAGGAGACTCAGATGCCGACCGGAACAGTGAAGTGGTTCAACACCCAAAAGGGGTTCGGATTCATCGCCCCCGACGAGGGTGACAAGGACCTCTTCGTCCATCAGACAGGAATTGGTGCGGGCGTAACCGTCAACGAAGGGGATCAGGTCACGTTCGAGACGGAGGACAGCCCCAAGGGCCCGCGGGCGATCGAGGTCCGTCCAGCCTAGAGCGGGAAATCCTCGCCGAGCAGCCTGCGCCGAAGCAGATGCATCGCCAGCAGCGCTGAGCGCTCCCGGATATCCGCCCTGGTCCCCGGGATCACGGGATCGCGCGCAAGCGCGCCACCGTCAGCCTGCTTCACGCAAACACAGACGTAGCCGACCGGCTTCGCCTCCGAGCCGCCGCCTGGGCCGGCAATTCCCGTAATCCCAACGGCAATGTCCGCCCCGAAACGCTCGAGGGCGCCGTCGGCCATGGCCGCCGCAACCTCGGGCGAGACAGCGCCGTACTCGGCAAGCAGGTCTGCGGGCACGTTGAGCAGGCGGGTCTTCGCCTCATCCGAGTAACTGACGACGGCGCCTGCGACATATCCGGAGGCGCCGGGAACCTCGGTCAGGCGCGCGGCAAGCAGGCCACCCGTGCAGGATTCCGCCAGGCCGATCCGGTGACCGGCCAAAAGCGCCGCCACCTGGGAGTCGATCGTCTCGCCGTCGCGACTGAACAGGAAGCTGCCGTGGCGTTCGGTGATGCCTTCGACCAGCGCTGCAAGCGTCACCTCGGCGCCGGGACGGTGCCGAACCTCGATCTCGAGTTCGCCCTTGCGAAGGCAGGTCGTAATCTCAAGCGGATCGAGGTCCAGCCCAGCCTCCTCGATCTCGCGCAAGCTCATGGCGATCTCGGACTCCGGAACCCCGAAAAGGCGCAACATGATCCCTGAGAACGGCTCGGCCTTGGCGAGGATTGCGCGAACCGGGTCGGTCGCAAGCGCCAGTGGCCACATCGCCTGCAACTCTCGCGGCGGTCCCGGCATGACGACGACGGCCGGCCCGTCGGCAACCGGGACGACGAGGCCCGGGGCGGTTCCGGCCGGATCGATCGTCGTTGACCCCTCCGGAATCACCGCCTGCTTTCGATTGGCCTCCCTGAGTGCCTCAGGATCGAACTTCAAGCGCTGGGCGAACTTGCGCAGAATCGCCGCGATCTTCGCTTCCATCGCTACGTCCAGCACCATCTCGCGGCCCGCGAAGCGCCCCACCACCTCCGCAGTCAGGTCATCGGCTGTAGGGCCAAGCCCGCCGCTCGTAACGATCAAGTCCACCCCGTCATCAGCCATGAACCTAAGCGCCGCCTCCAGGTCGGACGGCCGATCGCCAACGCACACGATGTGGGCAACCTCAACCCCGCGGCCACCCAGTTGCTCTGCGATCCAGGGTCCATTGCGATCGCTGATCGTCCCGGTAATTACCTCGGTCCCGGTGACGACGATCCCCGCCCTGACAGCCGCGGCTTCATCTGACACGGCTACATCTTGACTAATCGCGCGCGCGATTCAGTTCTCGACGGGCGACAGCTCGGTCTCGGGCCCGGGTGGATCGGCGGCGCTAGCCGGCCCGGAGCCAAGGATCGTGGCAAGCTCAGACATTGAAACCAGAACCTGACGCGGCTTGGAGCCCTCGTAGCCGGTGATGATCCCTCGTCGCTCGAGCATGTCGATCAGGCGTCCGGCCCGCGTGTAGCCAACCCGGAGGCGGCGCTGGATCATCGAGACGGATGCAGTTTCGGACTCCACCACGATCCGGGCGGCGTCGGCAAGCAGATCGTCCTGGTCGGGCGAGAACTCGCCGTCCCCGGCCTGCAACATTGCGTCAGCGGACTTGTCCTCGAGCAACGACCTGTCGAACTCGGGTTCACCCTGCTTGGCCCAGTGGCTGGTGATGCGGGCGATCTCCTCCTCGGTAAGAAACGCGCCCTGGATTCGTTGGAGCTTGGAGCTGCCGACGGGTCGAAAGAGCATGTCGCCCTTGCCCAAGAGGGACTCGGCGCCGCCCGTATCGAGGATCACCCGCGAATCAACCTGCGAGGCCACTGAGAACGCGATCCGCGACGGGATATTGACCTTGATGAGGCCCGTGATCACGTCGGTCGAAGGTCGCTGCGTGGCAAGGACGAGATGGATGCCCACCGCTCGCGACTTCTGCGCCAACCGGGTAATCGACTCCTCCACCTCTGCCGACGCGACCATCATTAGGTCCGCCAGCTCGTCGATCACACAAAGGATGTGCGGCAGCGGCGGCTCACCCTCGCGGCGCCGCACCTTGTTGAGCTCAGCGATGTTCCGCGCTCGGGCTTCACCCATTACCTGATAGCGGCTCTCCATCTCGCCGATCAGGTTGCTGAGCACCACAGCGGCGAGCTTCGGATTCGTGACGACCGGGGTCATCAGATGTGGCAGGGTCTCGTAGTGGTTCAGCTCCACCCGCTTCGGATCGACCAGGACCAAGCGCACCTCATTCGGCGATGCGTGCAGGAGGACGGAACTCAAGATTGCGTTGATGCACCCTGACTTGCCGGCGCCGGTGGTACCCGCCACAAGGATGTGTGGCATCTGGGCGATGTCTGTCCAGCAGGCATGTCCAGAGACGTCCTTGCCAAGCCAGGCTACGAGGGGCGAAGACCCCTTTGGGCGTCCTTCGTAGATATCGCCGAGCCGCACCATCCGGCGGCGCTTGTTCGGAACCTCGACGCCAACCGCCTTCTTGCCTGGAATCGGCGCCAAGATGCGGATATCCGTCGCCGCAAGCGCGTAGGCGAGGTCATCCTTCAGCTGGTTCACCTTGGACACCTTCGTGCCGGGGGCAAGTTGGAATTCGTATCGGCTCACATGCGGGCCGGATACAACGCCCACCATCCGTGCTTCCACGCCGAAGTGCTTCAGCGATTCGAGCAGCGCCTTTGCCGTTGCCTCGCGCTCCTTGGGATCCGGGCCGGGGTCGCCCTTGCCGCGCTCAAGCACAGCTGCCTCGGGCATCACGTAGTCGATCTCATCGGAGACCGTAATTCCGTCGTTGCGACGCTCCCCCATCGGGGTCAGGTCTTCCGCATCGGGTTCCGGAAGCTCGATCAGCTCCGCGGCCTCAGCATGCTCGAAGTCGTCACCCTTTGCGACCGTGGCAAATATCTCGGCCGCGGACGGCTCGGCGTCCGGCTTGACCGGCTCGTCTGGAGCGAAGGCGTGATCTTCGCCGGTCTCCTCCTCGTCCTCGGCATCCCAGAACGCGGCCTCAAGCGGCTCCGTGACATTCGCGCGAGTGATCTGAATCTCGGACTCGTCGGGCTCGGACCATCCATCGGGGCGGCCGGCGGCCGGCTGCGCCTGGCGGACGGTGCGGGCCATCTCACGCGTGGTGTCGTGGGCGCGCCGGGCTGCCCCACCCGCGCCCTGAAGCAGGTTGGCGATCGTCATCCCGGTCAGCAGCAGGATCCCCGAGAGCATCAACAGCACCGCCAGGATTTGGGCGCCAACACGCTGAAACAGGGTCGTCGATGCCCAGTAGAGCGCCTCACCCACCACGCCGCCGTGGGACTCGTAAAAGGCCGGCTCGAAGTAGTCGTGGCGCAGGGGTCGGTCGGGGCCGAGCCCGAGCGTGCCAGCAGCGAACGAGAGCAGCAGAGCCAGCAAGACGAGGACCGCACCGACGTTCAGGGCGCGCGGCGCCTTGATCATCGGTCGCGCGATCAGGGCGAGGCCCAGGCCAATGAGCATGATCGGGATCGCGTTTGCGACCTGGCCGACAAGCGTCGCCAGCGCGGTGTCGAGCCAGCCTCCGACACGGCCGCCGTCCCAGCCCAAATAGATCACGAAGGCGGCATAGACCCCTGCCGCAACCATCCCGAGGCCGATCAGGTCGAAGTGGCGCTGCTCCAGGCCTTCGAAAGCGTCACGGGCGCGCTGCCGCGGGTCAGGCTTGCGCTTGACAGGGGCTCGGCGCTTGCTCTGGGCGGTGCGGACACGCGTCTTGGTTGTGCGTCGAGGCATCCAGATGCAGTTCGACGCCGACGGGCGCTCCCCTGCCACGCCTAATTTCCCACTAAATCTTGCGGCGAAATGCCCGATCTGGCCCTACCCTTGCTGGATGCTGGAAAGCGAGGCAACAAGCGGCCGGGTTCTCGTCGTCGAGGATGACGTTGAGATCACCGACGTACTGCGCCGGACGCTCCGCCAGGAGGGTCATGAGGTACGCACGGCTGCGGACGGTGAGGAGGGACTGGCCGTCGCAGCGGAATTCGCCCCCGACCTGGTCATCTTGGACCTCGGCCTGCCAAAGCTCGACGGCGTCGAGGTCTTGCGCAAGCTGCGTCGCTCCGATGATGTGCCAGTTTTGATCCTCACGGCGCGCTCCGAGCTTGACGATCGCGTCACCGGACTCGACAGCGGCGCCGACGACTACCTCGTCAAACCGTTTGAACGCAAGGAGCTGCTCGCCCGAATGCGGGCGCTCATGCGTCGTCGACCTCCGCGCGGCGCCGCCGCGCTCGTCGTCGGCGATCTCAAGCTCAACCCTGCTACCCGCGAAGTTCACCGCGCCGACCGCGAGATCGAGCTGACGGCCCGTGAGTTCGAGCTCCTCGAGTACCTGATGGAAAACGAGCGACTCGTGGTCTCACGCGAGCGACTTTTGGAAGAGGTCTGGGGCTACGACCCGCTGGCGATGACCAACACGATCGACGTCTTCATCTCAAACCTGCGGCGCAAACTGGAAGAGGAAGGCGAGCAACGCGTGCTTCATACGAAGCGCGGCGCCGGCTACGTCGTCCGCGCCGACCGCGGAGATTGACGGTGCCGGGCCGCTTTCGGCCACCGCACCTACGCCCGGAACGCTGGCCGGTCCGCTGGCGACTGGCTGGCGTCTCCGCACTACTGACCCTTGTGATCCTGCTCGTCTTCGCGCTGATAGTGGGACGCTTGACCAAGGATCGGCTTGAGAACGATTTCCGCGAAGGACTGGAGCTGACCGCGACCCAACTCGCCTCGTCGGTGAGCGTCAACCCGGTGACAGGCAGTCCCGATATCCCCAGGTCCGTGCTCGACCAGATCGCGACCGGTGCAGACGCCACGATCGCGCTCGTGAATTCCGAGGGCGTCGGACCGGTCGCCGGCGCCGGTGCCCTGGGGGGCGCGGATCTGCCTCTTCCCCGCCCTGGAACCGTGCGCATCGGTCAAATGGAGGTCGTGACGCGAGCTGTCGGCGCCCAGCAATTCTCGGCGAGCCCGCTCGCCTTCGAGCAGCTCTTCGTCCAGTACGCCCGTGATCACGACGATCTCAACGCAACGATCAACCGGCTATGGGCGTTGCTGGCGATCGGCGTTGCCGGGGGCACGCTTTTCGCGACCCTCGCCGGACTGACGGTTGCGAACCGGGCGATGCGGCCGATCGCGGCCCTGACGGACACCGCCCGCAGGATCGCCACGACCCGTGACCCATCGCTGTCCATGCCGCACCCCGAAGCCGACGACGAGATCGCGGTCCTCTCTCGGACCCTCGACTCGATGCTCTCAGAACTCGATGCAGCCCGCACGGAATCGCAGCAAATGGTCCAGGCCCAGCGTGAGTTCGTCGCCGACGCATCGCATGAGCTGCGAACGCCATTGACCAGCATCCTGGCGAACCTCGAACTGCTGAGCGTCCGCCTCGGCCCCGCCGGTGAAGAGGCCGAGATAGTCGGTTCCGCTCTGCGTTCCTCGCGCCGGATGCGACGGCTGGTTGGCGATCTCCTAATGCTCGCCCGCGCCGACGCGGGTCGCCTCGGCGAGCGTAGCCCACAGGAGCTTGGCGCGATCGCCGACGCCGCGATCGCCGAGATCCGGCCGGTCGCCCACGCTCACAACCTAGAGCTGGATGCGCCTAATGCAACGTGGGTCAGCGCCAACGCGGATGAACTTCACCGCGTTGTGGTCAACCTGCTGGAGAACGGCACCAGACATACGCCGCCCGGCTCGCGCATCAGGGTCCGAATCGGCAACGACTCAGACGCGGCGATTCTCGCCGTCGAGGACGATGGCCCCGGTCTCGACGCTGCCATGAACGATCAGATCTTCGCGCGATTCGTCCGCGGCGGCGAGCCCGCTGACGTGACCGCGGACTCGGGAACGGGACTTGGCCTGGCAATCGTCAGCGCCGTTGCCGCTGCCCATGGCGGCTCGGTCTCCTCCGGCCGCTCCGCTGAGCTCGGCGGAGCTCGGTTCGTCGTCCGTCTGCCGCTTGCCGACGCGCCGCAAAAAGATGTTAACGCGCTTTCATCAGGCGTTTAGCGACCGTTTACACGCGCCATCTACCGTTTTAGACAGGACGAGACACCAGCTCGTCGGAGCTTCGGACTCCACTGCGCCGGCGAGTACTTGGCCACACGGCTAAGAGGGCCCGTCGGCTTTCCCCCTCCCTGAAGCCGGCGGGCCTGACCCTGCCATGGCTTGCTCTAGGGAACCTGGCTGATCCGCTCGCAGGAGCCGCTGGCGGTGTCCTTGCCGCCACCACCCTTGCACTTATCCCCGCTACCGGCGCCGCCCTTGAGCTTGTCGGCTCCGGCATCACCAAACGAGCGGTCGCGAGGGCCACCTTGGCCGTGCACGATGTCGCCTCCGTCACCGCCCTTGCCCGTGTCGCTGCCACCGCCTAACTTGATCGTGTCCTTGCCTTTTCCGCCCTTGGCAAGATCGTCGGCTCGGCCCATCGTGATCTTGTCCCTGCCGTCGCCGCCGTCGCTGAAGTCATCCCCGCCCCCGGCTGCGATCTCGTCATTGCCGTCGCCGCCGCATATCACGTCATCGCCGCCGAGGCCATTGATCACGTCGTCGCCATCAAGCCCCGCGATCACGTCGTCGCCAGCGGTGCCAATCAGCAAATCATCGCTTTCGTCGCCCTGAATCGTCGCAAGCTCGCCGCGGCAAGTGGGGATATCCAACTCGGCCTTCCACAGCTCGATCCCGTCGGCGCTATCGGCGCCGCGAAAGAACAGGGTTGATTCGAGCGGCGTGAGCGTGTTGATGAGGGGATTGACCACGTCATCGGATAGGTCGGCAACCTCAACCGTTCCGCCGGTGGTCCCGTCTGACCGCCATAGCTCCGGACCCAGCAGCGCACTCTCGTCGGCGCTGAAGAAGAGGTTTCCGGCGACGTCAACCAACGCGGCACTGGCGAGAGCGTTGGAGCCATCGAACTCTTTTACGATCTCCTGCCCGGCCGCGGTGCCGTCCGTTTTCCAAAGCTGGTTCGGCCAACCAACGAAGTAGAGCGTCCCGCCCGACGCTGTCAGCTCGCCAGGATTGAGCATGCACGGGCAGGTCAGCTCTTCGGTGCCGGCAACAGTGCCGTCGGTCTTGAAGATCCGCCGCCCTGCGCTCGCCGCCACGAAGTAGAGGTCGCCTTCGTACGTCTCGAAGTCGGCGGTGAACTCGAGGCCGCTTGCACCATCAGGAGCGATGTCCGTTATGCGCTCCGTGCCTGCTACGTCCCCCCGCCATAGCTCGACGCCCTTCGTTCCATCGTTGCCGCGAAAGAAAACGCTGCCGTCGTAGGCGATCATGTCCAGCGGGTTGTTCGGGATCCCGTGGTCCGATCCGGGATTCAGGTCGGTGATCTGCTCCGTTCCACTCGCCGATCCGTCCGAGGTCCAGAGCTCACGTCCATCGCCATCGACGAACGCGAAGAAGATGTCCTCGCCGACCGCGACTGGCTGTTCAAGCTCAGCTCCCACCCCGTCGAGGTCCTTCACCTTGACCGTCCCAGCCAAGGTTCCGTTCGTCTTCCAAAGGTCATAGCCCGCTTCGGAATCCCGCGCGAAGAAGAAGATCCTGTCGCCAGCTTTCGTCAGGCGCTGGGGATTGCTGGCGTTCGGGACCCCTGGATAGATGTCCTTGAGCACTTCCGTGCCGCCCGGCGTACCGTCGGAGATCCAAAGCTCCTGGTACGTCGCGCCGCCACTGGCGCCTTCGTTGGCAGCAAAGAGCACGAAGCCGTCGAGCTGAACGAAGTCGTGGGGAATCGACGCCGATACCGGGAGCGCGGTAGCAATGTCCAGCAACAGGTCCGTCCCCGCCTCGGTGCCGTCTGACGTCCACGGTTCCCCGCCGAATCCTTCCTTGGTGGCGTCGAAGTACAGGACGTCGCCGATCGCCGTAAGCTCCCGCGGGTCGCTGTCCGCAGCGCCGGGATTGATGTCCTCAACCTGCGAGACCGTGACGGGCGGTACCGCCGCCTGCGCCGGACACACGATGAAGAGCGCGATCGCCAAGAAGCAGCCCGCCAGCCCGGCACGTCCTTGGCTCTGCCTAAATTGCTCCCGCATCCCGCCTTCGGCAGTCTAGTCACGGTGCCGTGGCGAGCGCTCCACTACGGCCCGCGCTGCCGGGACCTAGACCTCGACGACCACTGGCACGATCATCGGCCGCCGCTTGAGTCGCTTGTAAATCAGCTCGGCGACGTCATCGTGGATGTCCTCGCCGATCAGCGTCGTGTCGGTGATCTCGTCGGCCACCGCATCGTCGAGCGCCTTGCCGACCGCGCTCTGAATCGCGTCGATCAGGCTTTTGGCCTCCGCCCCTTCGATGAAGGGCACGCCCCTGAAGATGACCTCCGGCGGCGCCGCGGAACCGCCGTCTTCAGACGAGATCGTCGCGACCACGATCAAGACGCCGTCGCCTGCCAGATCGCGGCGGTCGCGAAGGGCGACGTCGTCGGGGTCGCCGATGTCAACGCCGTCAACGAAGATAATCCCTGTCTTGAAGTCCTTGCCGAAGCGGGCGCCCTTGTCGTCGATATCAAGCGCCAGCCCGTTTCGACCTTGAAAGATGTTCTCGGTCGGAATTCCTACGGATTCGGCCAGAATCGAGTGAAGGCGGATTCGCTTGAAGTCGCCATGAAACGGAAACACGTATTTCGGCTTGGTCAGGTTGAGCATCAGCTTCAGTTCTTCACTGGAGCCGTGGCCCGAAACGTGGATTGGGGCGTCGGCCGCGGTCACCACGCTGGCGCCGATCTCGAAGATCCGATCGACCGTTTTGTTCACGGACCGCTCGTTGCCGGGTACTGCGTTCGCCGAGTAGATCACGGTGTCGCCGGAGTGAAGCGTCACGTCGCGATGGTCATTGAACGCCATTCGGGTCAGTGCCGCCAGCGGCTCGCCCTGGCTCCCCGTCGAGACCGCGATGACCTTGTCGTCGGGGTAGTTCCCGATCTCCTTGGGCTGGATCAGGATGCCGTCGGGCGCGTTGGCCATTCCAAGACTGGACGCGATGTTGAAGTTCTTGCGCATCGAGCGACCAACCAGGGCCACCTTGCGATCGAGCGTCGCCGCGGCGTCGATCACCTGTTGCACACGGTGCACGTTCGACGCGAAACACGTGACGATGATTCGACCCTCGCAGCGCGAAAAGACCTCGGTCAAGGCCGGCCCTACGCTCGACTCCGATTGGCCCACGCCAGGTCGATCGGCGTTCGTCGAGTCGCCGCAGAGGCAGAGCACTCCCTCCGCCCCAAGTTCGGCGAGCCGGGCGATATCCGCCGGCTTGCCATCGACTGGGGTCTGGTCGAACCGGTAGTCGCCGGTGACAAGGATCGCGCCGAGTGGCGTGTGGAGGGCAACCGCTCGCGCGTCCGGAATCGAGTGCGCCATGTGAATCATCTCGAGCTCAAACGGCCCGGCCTGAACCCGTTCACCCGGCTCCAGCACCTTCAGCGGCGCGTCGCGAATCTTTCGTTCCTCGAGCTTCGAGCGAACCATTCCGAGCGTCAGCGGTCCGCCGTAGATCGCCTTCGGAATTCCGAGTTCTCGCAGCACGTACGGAACTGCGCCCACGTGATCCTCATGGCCGTGGGTCAGGATCATGGCTTCGATGTCGTCTGCGCGATCGCGCAGGCATGTGAAGTCCGGCAGCACGAGGTCGATCCCGGGCATCTCCGCCGTTGGGAACATCACGCCCGCATCGACGATGACGATCTTTCCGTTCATCTCGAAGGCCGCCATGTTCTTGCCGATCTCGCCAAGACCGCCGAGGGGCAGAATCCTGATATTTGTGCTCATGTGAAGTCCTCCTGGAGTTGTTCGAGGGCAGCGGCGATGGTGGCGCGCTCCGAATTCGAGGCCCTGACCATCGGCAGGCGCGCGTTGTCGGAAATAAGACCTTGGATCGCAAGCGCAGCCTTCACGGCCACCGCGGGTGGCGCGATCGACAGCGCTTCGTAAATTGGTTTCAGCCGCTCGTCAAGATCGCGGGCGCGGGAGTAATCGGAGGCTTCCGCCGCCGCGAACACCGCCCGCATCTGTGGGCCGGCGATATGGGATGCCACCAGAACGCCACCGGTACCGCCGGATTCGAGGCAGCGCGCGAAGATGTCGTCGTTGCCGGCCAGAACATCAAGCCCTTCGATCGGCCCAATCTCGTCGTTGTTGGCCTGCTTGACCGCCACGACGTTCGGATGCGCGGCAGCCAATTCAGCCAAGAACGCCGGCGGCAAGTTCAGCACTGAGCGCGACGGGATGTTGTAGAGCATCACCGGGGTCTCGCCGGCGGCTTCGGCGGCAGCCGCGAAGTGGGCGCGCAAACCGGCCTCGTTCGGCTTGTTGTAATAAGGGGTAACGACCAGGACGCCATGGGCGCCGGCTTCAGCAACCCGAGCCGTCAACGCGGCCGTATGCCTGGTGTCATTCGATCCGGACCCACAGATCACGGTGGCCTCAGCGCCGATCTCGTCAAGGACGCAGGCCAAAAGCTCCAGCTTCTCGTCGTCGCTGAGAGTCGGTGACTCACCCGTCGTGCCGGCCACGACCACACCATGGGAGCCGTTTTCGACCAGAAAGCGCACCAGGCGCCGGGTGGCGGGTAGATCGAGTGATCCGTCGTCGCCGAACGGCGTGACCATCGCCGTGATTACGCCTTGAAACTGAGCCATTGAATTGCCTAGCTCGCCGTACTTGCGCCGGTCAGGACCGCGTCGTGACTCCAGGGTGCGGCCTGCTCGAGCTGCGCCGCGACCGCGATCAATAGATCCTCGCGCCCGAATGGCGCGACAAGCTGGACGCCAACCGGAAGTCCGTCATCGCTGCGGCTGAGTGGCAACGAGATCGCCGGCTGCCCGGTCACATTGAAGATCGCCGTGAACGCGCCGGCGGGAAGCGCGCGGTCGAAGGCGTCCAGGGGTCGCTCACCGGAGTCATCCCAGCTGCCCAGCGGCGACGGGCGCTCGCCCATCGTGGGGGTCAGCAGCAAATCGAATCCGCCCTCAAACCAAAACGCGATCATGCGGGTCAGGCCCTGATGCACGGCGACATCTTGCAGATAGCGACCAGCCGAGCGCTCGCGCCCGATCTCGGCCAGCGCCCAGGTGAGAGGCTCTACGTCGCTCTCGGTGACCGCCTTGCCCAGAGCCGTTCCCAGGGTCTCCAGGATCATGGCCTGGCCTGCGGCCCAGCGGGTCATGAAGGTATCGGTGATATCGACGCCACCGTCGCCCCCCATTGCCGTCGCGGCATCGGTTGGCGATCCCGGGATGACGTTGTGACCGAGCGACTCAAGCAGTTTGCCCGCCGCCTCGGCAGCCTCGACACAAGCCGAATCGACCTCCACATCGATCGCGGGCGTGGTCGAAATTCCGATTCGCAGGCCCGTGGGATTTGCCTCAAGTTCTTCTACGTATGGCCGGGCCGGCGCGGGTGCGGCGTATGGATCCCCGGGCGCGGCGCCGTGGACGGCGTCGAGCATCCGGGCGCTGTCGCGGATGGAGCGTGAAACGACCAGCTCCGTGGTCAGCCCGGACATGTTGTCGCCGCTGAGCGGGCCCTCGCTGATTCGCTGACGGGTTGGCTTCAAGCCAACGAGTCCGCAACAACTTGCGGGGATCCGAATCGAGCCACCGCCATCGTTTGCGTGCGCAATCGGTACGAGGCCAGCAGCCACCGCCGCAGCCGATCCGCCGCTCGATCCGCCGACCGTTCGGTGGAGGTCGTAGGGGTTGCGGGAAGCACCGTAGGCCTTCGGCTCGGTGGTCGGCAAGATGCCCAGCTCCGGAAGGTTCGTCTTGCCAATCGTGACCAGGCCCGCGTCGCGAAAGCGCTGCGCGAGGAAGCTGTCCATCGGCGCCCGGAAGTTCGCATCCTTCAGGAGCTGCATCCCGAGATGCATCGGCTGACCTGCGAAGCATGCCCCGAGGTCCTTCAACAGGAACGGGACTCCGGTGAACGGGCCATCAGGAAGTCCCTGGGCCAACGCGCCTCGAGCCTCGTCCGCCAAGTCGTGGATCACCGCGTTGATCTGCGGGTTGTGCTGCTCGACACGCGCGATCGCTGCCTCAACCAGTTCCTCCGCGCTTGCCTCGCCGGAGCGAACCAGCTCCGCCTGGGCGGTTGCGTCCAGATCGACAAAATCATCGGTTGCGCTCACAGCAATGCCTCCAGGCCAACGGTGTAGGGATCGGGCAACGAAGCGACGCCGCGCGCGGCCAGCAGCACGCCGGGCATGAAGGATGACCGATCAATCGAGTCGTGGCGGATCGTCAGGGTCTGCCCCTCGCCGCCAAGGACCACCTCTTGATGCGCAACCAGGCCGGGCAACCGGATCGAGTGAATCGGTTCGTGAACGTTCCCGCCCGCTTCGGTAATCAGGGCGGCCGTACGTTTCGCGGTGCCGGACGGCGCGTCGAGTTTGGCCGGGTGGTGGAGCTCGACGATCTCGGCTTCAGGCATGTGCTTTGCGGCTTCCGCGGCGAAGCGCATCATTAGGACGGCTCCGATCGCGAAGTTTGGAACAACAAGCACGTTCGCGCCTCCGCTGCCGTGGGCTGCAATCGCGGCTTCGCGCAAGGGCGCGTGATCGAACCCGGAGGTGCCGACGACGATGTGGACGCCGGCCTCAATTGCTGCCAGAACGTTGTTGGGCGCCGAGTCCGGGGTTGTGAAGTCAACGACGACGTCGGCACCGGGCAACAGTTCAGCAAGCGAAGTTCCCAGCGAAGGGTCAGCCCGCCCGGCGAGCTCAAGATCCGCGGCCGCTTCCACCGCAGCGCAGGTGGTCGCGCCCATTCGGCCCGCCGCACCCGCGATTACGACCCGCGTCAAGCCGTCACCAGCGACTCTGAGACGGCGCCAGCGGCCTGACGAAAGCAATCCTCATCGCGGCCGATGCAGGCGGCCGAGAACTTCTGCGGGGCGAACATCTCCGCCGCGATCGCGGCAACTTCAGCTTCGGTGACGCCATCCACGCGCGCCAGCATCTCATCCACCGAGAGCAGCGGCAAATCGAACAGCGTGGCGCGGGCTACGCGGGACATCCTGGCTGCCGTTGATTCCATGCCGAGCACGATGCGACCCTTGATCTGCTCCTTCGCGCGACCGAACTCGTCGCCACGAACGCCCTCGGCGCTGAGCAGCGCCAACTCCCGGCTGATGATCTCGCAGGCCTCGGCAACGTTGTCCTCACGCGTCCCGACGTACATAGCTACCGACCCTCGATCTAGGTATTGCTCCGAGTAGGAGCCAACGGAGTACGCCAGGCCCCGCTTCTCGCGGACCTCGCGAAAGAGCCTGGACGAGACGGAGCCCCCGAACGCCGACTCCAAGACCATGAGCGCGTAGCGGCGCTCGTCGTCGCGAGTGATGCCCGGCGCGCCGAAACAGATGTGGTACTGCTCGGTGTCCTTCGCCTGGAAGCGAAGCCGTCGCTCGTCGGCGACGGCGCCGTTGACCGGCGGAACATCACCTTCCGGCGCCGCGATCAGGCGCTCCGCCAGTTCGACAATCCGAGCGTGGTCGAGGTGTCCGGAGGCAGCGACAACGAGGCTCGATGCGACATAGCGCTCCTGGTGGAATTCGGCGATCTGCGGCACCGGTGTATCGGCGATGACGTCCGCGACGCCCAGGACGCGGCGACCCAGGGCATGATCTCCGTAGATCGCTTCGGCGAGGTAGTCGTGAACCCGGTCGGAGGGCTCATCCTCGTACATCGCAATCTCCTCCAGCACCACCTGGCGCTCGGAGTCAATGTCCGGAAAGGTCGGCGCCAACATCATCTCCGCCATGAGGTCGAACGCCGACTCAACATGTTCGTCAAGGAAACGCGCGTGGATGTGGGTTGACTCCTTCGAGGTCGCGGCGTTTGCCGACGCCCCCATGCCGTCAAACAGCTCGGAGATCTCGATCGACGAGTAGCGCTCGGTGCCCTTGAACAAAAGGTGCTCCAGAAAATGCGAAAGGCCCTCCTGACCGGGGGCCTCGTCGCGTGAGCCAGTCCGCACCCAAAGCCCGAGGGCTACGGACCGCACCGAGGGAACTGCCTCGGTGACGATCCGAACGCCGCTCGGAAGCTGCGTGAGCTCGACGTTTTCCGGGAGCTCAGTCAATGGACGGGCTACAGACGTTCCCGACCGCGTCCGCCGCGTCCGCCGCGGTCACGGCCACTGCCGCCGCCACTGCCACTGCCGCCGCCGTTCTCGTTGCCGGAACCGGCCGCGATCTCCTCCGGCGTCTTGCCGGCGACGGAGGGGTCTTCGGACAACCGCAGGCCGATTCGACCGCGCTCGCGATCCACCTCGAACACCGTTACATCGATCTCGTCACCCGAGTTCAGCACGTCCTCAACGGCCCCGACACGCTCGCCAGGTTTCACGTTGGAGATGTGCAACAGGCCGTCGGTGCCCTTGACCAGCTCGACGAACGCGCCAAAGGTCGTGGTCTTGACGACCTTGCCCTTGAACTGATCGCCGACCTTGGCTTCCCGGGTCATCGCCTCGATGCGCGCCTTGCAGGCATCGACCTGAGCGCCAGTCGGAGCGTAGATCCGAATCGAGCCATCGTCGTCGATGTCGATCTCGGCCTCGAACTCCTCCTGCATGCCGCGAATCGTCTCGCCGCCCTTGCCGAT